>NZ_VPCH01000009.1:0-88900 GCF_013418285.1 Acinetobacter sp. YH12152 | reverse complement strand
TGAAAACCTTCAAAATTCTTGCTGAGCGATATCGCAATCGAGGCAAAAGACTAGCATTAAGATTCAATCTAATTGCTGGAATTTATAACTTGGAGCTGAGTGAAAAATGACTTATGAAAGAAATCTAATTTCTTTAATTTATAACTAAGTAAATTCTAAATGCTAAAATTATTTTTTATAAATTATCTGATTGGAACTTATAAGAAACCTATGAAAACTTTAATACCCCTATTCCTCGCACTCGCTCTAAGCACCACAGCCATCACGATCTAAACTAAATTAATCACATCTCCCCTTACGAAGCAGTGCTTCTCATCTCCTCAAAGGAGAGGGAAATTCATTGTGACCCCAATGAAACCATTCATTCCAAACAACTAAAAGCTTTAAGCATTCACTATGCTAAGAAGAGCTAAAACTAAAATATTGACAAATCGCTCTATGAAAAAAACTACTTATTAAAATTAAAGTAAATTTAATTTATTGATATTTCACTATCTTTATATAAAATGTGCTCGCTTTTTATAATTTATTAATCTTAGGGGTACAACATGAAAAAATTATTGGTTGCAGCACTAGCAGTTTCGACAGTGGCTTTCACTGGCTGTTCAATCCGTATGGCGGATATGACTGTAGCTTCTACAAAAAACTATAATTTAAACTCAAATCAATTCGTAAAAGGTCAGCGCGTTACTGGTGAAGATAAAGTACCAGTTGTGTTATTCCCACTAGGTATTCCAAATTTCAAAACAGCAATTGACCGTGCTATCGAAAAAGACCGCTGTGCAGTTGCACTTTCAGACGTTGTTATCACTCAACTAAACCAAGCATTCCTTGTTGGTCAAATTGGCTATCGCGTTGAAGGTACACAAGTTATTGACCGTTCACAACCAGAATGCAACAAATAAGACTGCATAAAAAAGCCTCTATCAAAGAGGCTTTTTTAGAGAGCTAAGTTCAATCACTTCATTCCAAAAATCAGCTTTAACCCAAGCACTGTCATCACTGCCCCTGCTGCCCGATCAAAACCCGCTTTAAACTTCAAATAGACTTTACGTGGTTTCTCTGCGGATAAAGCCACAGCGACCAATGAGCACCACCCTGCATCGATAAAGAAACACAAAACTGGCAGTACAAAGTAGAAATACGTCGGAATCTCTTTCGGTAAAAGTGCCGTAAAAATACTGGCTAACACAATTGCAATTTTAGGATTCGACAACTGGGTAATTAAACCAGTGGTAAATGCACGACGGAGTGACATTTGCGAGCTGCTCGCATCGCCTGCTTCAATCGGTTCTTTGGCATGTTTAATAATTTTAAATGCCATCCACAGCAAATATAAACCACCACAAATTTTTAAAGCCAAATAAGCAGAAGGTACAGCCAATAAAAATGCCTGCAAACCCAATACCGCTAATAGGCCAAATATTGCAGCGCCCAAACCTGTACCAAGAGCGGTAAATAAACCGTGTTTACGTGAAATCGCAATGGAATTCTTCGCCACATAAATTGACGTTGGCCCCGGGCTCATTGCACCAAGTAATAGTGCTGCCGCAATCGAGCCTAATATCCAAAATGATTCCACTGTCACACCGTTTTCACTTAAATTCGTGGCAATTTTACAGATAGAATCTCTGAATTTCTCCCTATAATTTGCAGTGTTTATTTTAATTGACCAAATTTTTCACTATAAATAACTTGAATACCGCATTAATCCATCGCATGATCGCTAAAAGTACAAATTAATATCAAGACAATGAAATTAGCTGAAGCCCTACTTTTACGCAGTGACTTACAAACAAAATTGGCCTCGCTGCAACAAAGAATCAATAACAACGTGCTCATTCAAGAAGGTGATGCACCTAGCGAAGAACCAAATGCTTTAATTCAAGAAGCATTTGCTGTAAATACAGAACTTTATGGTTTAATTGAAAAGATTCACGCCACCAATGCACAAGCTAAAACCGGTTCAGGACGCTGCATGCTTTCAGTGCTCAATGAACGTGATTTATTGACCCAACAGCATCGAATCTTGCAACAAGCAATTGACAGCTCACGCCGTGAAAATGGTCGTTATAGCTCGAGTGAAATCCGTTGGATTAAAACCATTGCAGTGGCAGATTTACAGAAACAGGCTGATAGCATTAGTCAGCAACTTAGACAAAATAATTTAGAAATTCAGGCATCCAATTGGCAAATTGACCTGATAGATTGACCTGATTTAGTCATTTGAACCACGGTTCATTCCAGTTCGGGCATACTGGGCGAGTACAGAGCCTTTTTAAATGTTTGTAAGGCTTTAATCCAACAAACTAAACTGCAGAAGTAAGACGTCTACTTCAAAATGTTCACACATCTGACGTAGCACACTGCATCTGTGACTCTTTACATGTCACGTCTCACTACCGTGTACTGACAGTATGTCCACCCTATTTTTGATGCATCTATCTGCTAATCGTCATCTGCGGCGGCTTCATTGAGTGCAACATCTTCACGGGGCAATTTATAGTCATGGTCATTTACAGGGACACCGCCAATGATCATGGTGCGATGTTCATTTTGAGGACGATGCAATTCGTCTGTCGTATCACAACCCACCATCCAAAAACTGCACAGGCACAGCATAGGCAGCACAGCCCGACTTAATTTGCTCATTGAATGCCCTCCATTTTTATAATTATCTTGTTTATAAATTCAGCATAGCATTTTTGTGCAGATATTCACCTTATTTATCTGCCGATTTAGGGTCAATTGTCAGGAATTATGTCTCTATGTCGTTTCCTATACTAATCATAGGATCATATGATATGTGCTGATATAAACGGAATCGTTCTCTTGGTAAACTAAATATACTCAACAGGATTTCATCTTCAGCACCTCCCGTTTTACAATGCCTACCTATTTGACCTCCAACCACCAAGATAACGATCACCAACATGTTTGAATCTATCGCCCACGCCATTCCTGAGCAGACTATTCAATATCAAGGGGTTAATTTGTGTATTAAGCGTTTGGACTTGGTACACCTGCAAATATCGGGTAATAAATTTTATAAACTTAAATACAATTTTATTGAGGCACAGAAATTAGGATTTAAACAGGTGCTTAGCTTTGGTGGTGCTTATTCAAATCACATTGCAGCCACTGCATATGCTGCACATTTATTTGGTTTAGGCAGTCTAGGCATCATCCGTGGGGAAGAACTACAACATCAAGCCCGAAATCCTACTTTAGCCACCGCCGAACAGTTTGGTATGCAGCTCAGTTTTGTCACACGCCAACAGTATCGGGAAATGAAACAAGTTGACGCTTTAGCGCAATTACGACAGGAATTTCCCGAACATTATGTCATTCCTGAAGGTGGAACCAATGCATTGGCAATCCGTGGCTGTACGGAAATCTTAAGCCATGAAAATCAACAAAATTTTGATCTCATCTGCTGTGCAGTCGGTACAGGTGGAACCATAACAGGCTTGATCGAAGCAAGTGCTGAACACCAACATGTTCTTGGCTTTTCTGCGCTCAAAGGTAATTTTCTTTGCGACGATGTTGCTCAGTTGACGCAGAAAACCAATTGGAACATCAGTGATGAATTTTGCTGTGGCGGCTATGCCAAAACAACGCCGGAACTTTTACAGTTTATGCAAGACTTTGAACATCGCTATGCGATCCCATTAGAACAGGTTTATACGGCTAAAATGTTGCGAGGTATTTTCAGCATGATTGAGCGGGGTCAGATTAAAAACCATCAGCGTGTTTTAGTGATCCATACTGGTGGCCTACAAGGTCGCTTGAAAGGTTCAACCGAAGCGCTAAAAAGCGTATAATCCTGCGTCCTTTCTTCCACGCGGAAACTTACCATGTCGCAAAATCAATATGATGTCCTTGTTTTAGGTGCTGGTGCATCAGGCTTAATGACGGCATATAAAGCGGCACAGCGTGGACGCAAAGTTTTAGTAGTTGAAAAAGCCAATAAAGTTGGCAAAAAAATCCTAATGTCTGGCGGCGGTAAATGCAATTTCACCAATTTATATGTCGAACCAGAAAATTATATTTCACATAATCCGCACTTTGTTATTTCAGCATTAACTCGCTATACCAACTGGGACTTCATTGGTATGGTCTGCGAATATGGCATTGAGTACGAAGAGCGCAAACATGGGCAGTTATTTACCCAAAATGGTGCAAAAGAAATTCTCGCCATGCTATTGGCAGAATGTGACAAAACAGGCTTGGTGGATATTAAAACCAACTGTGAAGTAAAAGCAGTCAATGCCTTGCCAGAACAAGGCTTTCAAGTGGCAACCAATCTAGGCTATTTTGAAGCAGAATCGGTGGTTATTGCCAGTGGCGGTCTTTCTATTCCTACTTTAGGTGGTTCAGGAATTGGCTATGAGATTGCCAAACAATTTGGTCATTCTGTCTACCCCACTCGCGCTGGCTTAGTACCCTTCACTTTCTCCGATAGTTTTAAAGAAGTCACCACACGCTTGAGCGGCAATGCTGTTGAAGCCACGTTATCGAATGAGTTAAACAGTTTTACTGAGGCTCTACTCTTTACTCACCGTGGTTTAAGTGGCCCAAGCTCATTGCAGCTTTCAAACTACTGGGATGTCGGCCAACGCTTTAATATCAATTTCCTTCCAGCTTTAGATGTTTTAGATTTCCTCAAATCTAAGAAATCTAGTCAACCCAAAGTGTTACTGCGTACACTGTTCAATGAACACTTACCGAAAAGTGTAGTTATAGAATTACAAAATCTGATTTGGCCTGAACAAGCTGAATTAGCCATTGGCAATATTAGTGATGAAAAACTAGAACTTATTGCAAGCCGTTTAGAAAGCTTTGAAGTGAAGCCATCAGGCACTGAAGGTTACCGTACTGCTGAAGTTACACTCGGTGGTGTGGATACCACTGAAGTCTCATCAAAAACCATGGAAAGTAAAAAACAGAAAGGCTTGTACTTTATTGGCGAAGTGCTCGATGTAACGGGGCATTTAGGTGGATACAATTTCCAATGGGCATGGGCTTCTGCGCATGCAGCTTCTGAATACGTCTGATCTCGACATAGAATGAATTAAATATAACCAGCAGATGACCTCTGCATAAAAAAGGGCTGATTCATTCAGCCCTTTTTCTTGCCCAATCTGACTTATTCAAGATAGTCGGTTTTAAATAATGATACTGACGACGACGAAGTTCGTTGAATTGTCAGATCCATTTTTTCAACGGCAACTGAAATATGTTGTGGTTGCACGCTTGCAGTTTGTTTGAGTGTCGATACTAAAGTATTGAACATTGAAATTACCCCCATTTTGCCATTCCTTTGCAAGGATCATAGGTGTCATTCATGACAGCAATATGAATCCTAAGTTTTTATATTTTAAGTAATATTCCATATATCATTATTACTTAAAATACCAATTTTCGGGTAAATTTCAATCATTATTTTTAGACTCATTGGTATGATTTTTTTCACTGTTTGGCGGTGATTGTACTGTCTACTCCAAATCAGTGCGTTTTGATTTTGCAAAAATAAAGCGTCGTGCGCTCGCCAAAAAACCTACCGTGATCCCTGCAATAATCACTGGGGCTAAAAATTTATTCGGTGCTTTTGCCATACAATATTCCTTATAGAGCATTAAAATCGACCACCTAAGCGTGGCCGATTTTGTACAGACGGAACAGGTTAATTAGGGTCATCCGGTTTTGGTGGAGTTACAGGTGCCGAAGGTGCATCGACCTCTTTTTCAGCTTCACCAGTTGAACCAAATGGATTATTTTGTGGTTGATCACTTGGGTTTACATCCAACTGATCTGGAGTTGCAGTTTCTTTTTCACTAACGCCGGGAGTAGCCTGTTGAATGTTTGGATAGCCATCATCTTTTTTCACTTCAGAAGTCATCACAGATGTTGATGGCGTTGGACTTACTGCAGACGATGTAGGCGTATTAAATGTGGTTTTTGCCTTCGCCTGTTCCTGTACTGGATTCGGTTCATTAGCTTCACGTTTTGCTTTATCAATAAGATCTGATAACAATCGTTCCGCCGGATTGCGACCACCTAAACCAAAGGCCAAAGCGAAAGCAACTGCAACCGCACCGAGAGTTAAACCAAAGGCCAAATTCACGATCGAGTCGGCAATACCCATGGCACGCAAGCCCATGGCTACAACCAAGCCCATAATCAGCACACGGACCAAATTACCTAACCAACGTGAACTGTTATATTCCCCTCGTTGCACCACATTTGCCACAATATTGGCAAGCCAGAAACCCACCACCAAGATCACGGCACCAAGTAAAATACTTGCACCGAACTGGATAAACATAGCAATAAGGGCACTGATTTGCTCAAAGCCTAAACGGTTAGCAGCTTCAGATACCGCAAACAACATTGTGAAAAATACAATGAGGCAACCGACAACATCCGACACTTTGGTTTTGCCCAAAAAGCGTTGAATGTCTAATTTTTCTGGCACAGTATCAACACCTGTACCCGAGATCACATCCACAACTAGACGCGCTACAAAGCGTGACACCACATAGGCCAAGATTAAGATTAAACCTGCGGCAATGATGTTCGGTATCGCATACATGATCTCATGTAACATGGCTGTTGCAGGCTGAGAAATCGCCTCGATACCAAGTGCTTCGAAAGCCACAATTAATGCAGTGATAATGACTATAGCAAAGACAAAATTACCCAAAACTTGAGCAAGTTTTGCGTTTTTAAACATGCCCACTTTTTCGACTTGCTGCTGCAAACTCAAACTGTTCACCAAGCCTTCCACGATACCTCGCACAATCTTCGCCAAAATATAACCCACAAAGACGATGACACCGGCAATAAAGATATTGGGAAGATAAGAAACAACTTCAGTGACCATATTTTGGATTGGGAACAATAGACCGTTCAAACCCAAGATCGATAAAACAATCGGTAGGAAAAGTAACAAAATCAGCCAATATACAATTTCACTGATATTTTGACTGATAGGGCTGACACCAACCTCAGAACTAAGTTTTTCATCGAGTTGGGTTTTATCCAGCAGTTTCTTTGAACCGACTTTGACCAAACTCGCCACGATCCAACCAATAAAACCTACAGCTACCGCAGCCAAGAGCTGTGGAATAAATAACAAGAACTGCTGAATCATATTACTGAATGGGCCACTGACACTGGTCAAATTCAGCACATTGAGCGCACCAATGACGGCAATGATCAAAATAATCCAGAACACTACTCTGGAGACTATATTTTCAACATTGGAACGGTGCCCAGTTGCATTTGAAAGTTTTTGATTTGTACCTAATTGTTGCAGAACTTTTTTGACGCCAGCAGCAATCAATAAAGCAATGACCCAACCAATCAGGAGAATTGCTACTGCACTTAAAATGGGGTGAAACTGTTCCCAATAATACATGGCATCAAAACGGCCACGCGGACCACCCAGATAATCATTCATACGTTCGCCCTCATTGTTATACATGATCTGTTGTTATGTGCATTTTTACGTATGCCGCGATATCACACAGCATTGGTGCTTTAAACTTGAGCTTTCTTTTCCACCTTAGTTTTTGCGTATTTTTTAATCAACCAAAGTATGCATAACTCCAACAAAAGCTCACAATTGAATGTAAAAAAGCCTTGGCATAACCAAGGCTTTATTTGTGTCATTCTGATGAGATGCTTAAGGTTCAGATCTTGCAATCATGTAAATCTGACTCATGTATTTATCATCAATGATCTGTCGCAGTAGCTGTATTTGAATCATTGGCAACAGCTTCATCCCCCGCTGTACCGCTAGTCGTATCATTGGCAGTTGCAGTTTGTGCATTCGGTGCAGGATGATCAGGTGGTGCATCCGAAGCAGACGGTTTCATATCTGCAAACATATAAAACAATAACGCGATTAAGAAGATACCCACTAAAATTAGCATATACACTGGGATACGTTTTTTTTGTGTTGTTTCTTCTGCGCTGGTGGTATGGGGCGGTTTATTAAAATCGTGTGTCATATTCCCCTCGCTATTTTGTTGTTCGTCGTTCACTTTTTATACTAGCAATACAATATCCTTTGTTGTGTGAAGAACAATTACAATCCGTGAAAACATGTAACTTGAAAGATCAATTCAATTTATATCCATTTTTCAGTTTAGCTAGATCCCTTAATTTTAGATTTAAAATCAATCGCTAAGGTATAAATATCGGAGCATGAAATGAATGTAACATTTCAATCGTATTCATTTTCAGAGTATCAAGTGTTGCGAAAATAACAGCTTTTTTGAGCTAGATGGAATTCTCTGCTTTTGATGGATGAAATGAGCTATAATCATGCACCTTATTTTTCACCTGTTATCAAATCTATGGCGTACCATCAACAAGGTGTAACGCTTGATCTTGACACTGACGTCACTCATCAATGTTCCCTTCATTACACTCGCGATCAACATCTTATTGGCATTATTGAATTTAGTAAGCCAAGTTATGTGTTGAAATGGGGTGATTTGGAATATTTCCGCCGACGTACTGAAGAGTTTTCAGTGATGCCATTCCCTGAATGCATCAATGCGATGGTGATTGATATTCGAAATATTGCGGCTTTTTTAGATAATGAAGTGCCTATTATTCCTTGGCGCTTGCTCGAAGAAGAATGCCCGATTCGCTTAGTTGTTCCCCAAGATCGACTGGAGCATTATGCTGGCTTTTTTGAACCGACTTGGTTGACTTCCGACGTAGACACAGCGATTCAAGAAATTCGTGAATTTATGGATATGTTTGTGCATTAACACGGAGATTAAACTAAAGTTTAATCCCGAAAACCTCCATTTGGAGGTTTTTTTATGCCCTTTTATTTTCATTATCTATTTCACAATAAATATAATTCATTTAATATTCAATCGCTTATAACAAATTTACTTATAAAAAATCTTCATAACTTATCCCATTTCTTAGTAACAATTCGGCAATAAATTTTGCTTGAGCCTTGTTCGATTTATCACCTAAGATGTAGAAAATGATCTCTTTTTTATTGTTGAAACATTCTTAAAAACAAAGCAATAAAACTAAATACGTAACAAGATCATAAAAAGTGGATATTAAATCAGGGTAAAAGGAGTTTTAACGATGACGTCAAAAAAACATTTAGCAACTTTGTTCTGTGCAAGTGCGCTCACTTTAGGGCTTAGCGCATGTAGTGACAATAAAGCACCTACAACGGATAAAGCTGCAGGAAGTGAAGCTGCTGTTTCTGACTCAGGGACTTTAGATAAGATCAAAAAATCGGGCACGATTGTTTTAGGCTATCGCGATTCATCGATTCCATTTTCATATATCGCAGATAATCCAAACCAACCTGTGGGTTATGCGCATGATCTTCAATTAAAAGTAGTTGAAGCAGTAAAAAAACAATTAAATCTTCCCGATTTAAAAATCCGTTATAACTTAGTGACCAGCCAAAACCGAATTCCATTAGTTTCTAATGGCACCGTCGACTTAGAGTGTGGTTCAACCACCAACAATAAAGAACGCCAACAACAAGTTGATTTCTCAACAGGTTTCTTTGAAGTGGGTTCACGCTTACTTACTGCAAAAGACTCTGGGGTTAAAGATTTTGCTGACCTCAAAGGCAAAAAGTTAGTGACCACGGCAGGAACGACATCTGAGCGTTATATTCGTCAACATGAAAAAGAGTTAGGTATTGGTGAAGTCATTTCTGCCAAAGACCACGCTGAGTCTTTCCTCATGCTACAAAATGGTCGTGCAGCGGCATTTATGATGGATGATATTTTGCTGGCGGGTGAAAAATCGAAAGCCAAAGATCCAAATAAATGGGAAATCGTGGGTACAGCACCGATTCAAGAAATTTATGGTTGTATGCTACGTAAAGGCGATACTGGCTTTAAACAAGTGGTTGATGATGCAATCAAAGCGACCTATAGCTCTGGTGAAATCAATGACATGTATAAAAAATGGTTCCAAACGCCAATTCCACCAAAAAATATCAATTTGAATTTCCCGATGTCTGATCAATTAAAAGCATTGATTAGCAATCCACATGACCGTGACGAATAACTTTCCCTAAACATTCTAAAGATGCTTAAGCCAAACGGATTTTGGCTTAAGCTCATTATAGGGAGTTCCTATGAATTATAGCTGGAATTGGGGTGTGCTGTTCCAATCTACAGGTGTAGGTGATTCGACCTACCTGAATTGGATTTTAATTGGGATCGGCTGGCTGTTTGTCATCGCTTTGGTGGCATGGAGCATTGCGATGGTGCTTGGCAGCATCTTGGGTATTATGCGTACCCTACCGAGTCCTGTAGCACGAGGTATTGGTACGGCCTACGTGACTATTTTCCGAAATGTACCCTTATTGATTCAACTGTTTATATGGTTCTATGTTGTACCCAACTTCCTCCCCGATGCGATTAAAAGCTGGTGGATGAATGACCTTGGGGCAAATACGACCGCCTTAATTTCTGCAAGTGTCGGCTTGGGTCTTTTTACAGCTGCACGAGTCTGTGAGCAAGTCAGGACAGGTATTGAAGCGCTTCCTTTGGGGCAAACCAATGCAGGTTATGCCATGGGATTTAGTACGGCTCAACTATACCGCTATGTGATCTTACCGCAGTCATTCCGCACGATTTTGCCACCTCTCAGCTCTGAGTTGACCAACTGTGTCAAAAACACCTCAGTCGCGTCTTTGGTCGGTGTTGCAGAAATCATTTCGCAGATGAAAACCATCAGTGAATACACGCAAAACACCATCGAAATTTATACCTACGTCACCATTATTTTCATCGTGATCAACATCTGTTTAATTGGTTTCATGAATTTTCTGGAAAAACGCCTACGCGTTCCTGGCTTAATTGCAGGAGATAAATAATGGAATGGCTCAGTTCTTTTATTCAAGACCTCCAAGCGTCTGGCCCTGCACTATGGCATGGTTTCAGCATCACGCTAAAAGTGGTGATCACGGCAACCATTGGTGGTGTCTTTATTGGGACTTTATTGGCGTTGATGCGCCTGTCCTCGATTAAAGTATTTAATATTTTTGCTAAAGGCTATGTGAACCTTTTTCGTTCTATTCCTTTGCTCTTGGTGCTGATGTGGTTCTACTTTGCCGTACCCTTTATCTACACAGGGATTACAGGTAACTATCTGACGATTGATACTGCCCTCGTGTCGAGTATTGTGGCCTTCATGCTATTTGAAGCGGCTTACTTTTCAGAGATTGTCCGTGCCGGGATTCAGTCAATTCCTAAAGGTCAAACTTCTGCAGCTTATGCTCTCGGTATGAGCTATAGCCAAGCGATGCGCTTAATTATTTTGCCGCAATCTTTCCGCAAAATGACGCCACTGCTTTTACAGCAAACCATCATTCTGTTCCAAGATTCAACCATGGTATATGCCATCGGACTGTTAGACTTTTTCCGCACCAACTATGTTCGAGGCGACCTCATGTCATTGTTAACTCAATACATTCTGTTTGCCGGTCTGGTGTATTTCACTATTAGTATGATCGCTACCTATGCAGTTAAAAAATTACAACGGAGGTTAAGTGTATGACCGATCAAAAAACGATGATTGACCTCCAAAATGTCAGTAAATGGTATAAAGATTTTCAAGTGCTTACCGATTGCACGACTCAAATTAAACAAGGTGAAGTGGTTGTCGTGTGTGGACCTTCAGGTTCAGGCAAATCAACGCTCATTAAAACCGTCAATGGACTTGAGCCTTTTCAAGCCGGTACGATTTTAGTCGACGGTATTTCCATTAATGACCCAAAAACCGATTTAAATAAATTGCGTAGTCGTGTCGGTATGGTGTTCCAGCACTTTGAACTGTTTCCACATTTATCCATTACCGAAAACCTGACCATTGCGCAGGTTAAAGTCTTGGGTCGATCAGAAGCCGAAGCCAAGAAAAAAGGCTTGGCTTATTTAGATCGTGTGGGTTTGAGTGCGCATGCCGCTAAATTTCCTGCACAGTTATCAGGTGGACAGCAACAACGTGTTGCCATTGCACGTGCGCTCAGTATGGACCCGATTGCCATGCTGTTTGATGAACCAACTTCGGCACTTGATCCAGAGATGATTAACGAAGTGCTTGATGTAATGGTGGGTCTTGCCAAAGAAGGTATGACCATGATGTGTGTAACCCATGAGATGGGCTTTGCTCGTCAGGTTGCAGACCGAGTGATCTTTATGGATCAAGGAAAAATTGTAGAAGACTGCAGCAAAGATGATTTCTTTAATGCTCCTCGTGGTGAACGAGCGCAGCAGTTCTTAAATAAAATTCTGCATTAACATCAAAACGTTTATTTAACTGATGTTACGAAGTAACATCAGAAGCGTAATTTGATTCAAATAAAAGTACGATACGCGGTAACGTCATCCGCAAGTGTTTGAGATAGAACTTCTTCTAATCAAAAATGTTTTTGCGATACTTTAGATAATTAGACGCTTGTGAACGAGTTTTGTCGGTGAGGTGATTGCACCGCAAGATGGTTTCCTTGCGAAGCACGCTTCTCATTTTGCCTAATGAGAAGCGTGCTTCGTAAGAGTACCTCCAGCCGAAGGCTAATCACTTTATTCATTCCCTTGATGTAAGACTCCGTCGAATTGGCTTAAAAATCATTTTAAAAATGCAAAATTACTTTTGCATGCGTAACATCAGTTATTTAATTTCCGAAAATAAAAAGCTCATCCATCGATGAGCTTTTTTTCATGGCAGATTACCAATAATTTTCTACAGCAATATTGCCTTCACCACGACGGTTCATAGTCAAACCACGCGCCTTTAATGCCGCCTTGGTGTCATCAACCATTTGTGGATTACCACACAACATGACATGCGTCGTTTCCACATTAAACGCTAAGCCTGCCGCCTGTTCTAACTCGCCATTTTCAATTAAAACTGGTAAACGGTCATGCAGCGGTGCATTTGGATCACGTGTCACAATAGGTATAAATTTGAAGCCCGTATGCCCTTCGCCAAAGGTCTCAGCGATTTCTTGAATCCGCTCTACATAAGCCAGTTCTGATACGGTGCGCACACTGTAGACTAAATTAATTTTTTCGTATTTAGACCACGTTTCAAAGTCTTGTAGCATCGATAAAAATGGTGCTAGACCCGTTCCTGTTCCCAACAGCCATAAGTCCTTCGGCAATGGCAACTGATAACGCGCCAAGGTAAGGAAGCCATATGGTATTTTTTCTAAATACAGCTCATCGCCCACTTGTAGATGCTGCAAATTTGAAGTAAACGCACCATCTGGAACGACGATAGAGAAAAATTCTAAAGTTTCATCAAAGGGTGACGACACCACAGAATAGGCACGAACCACCAATACATCGCCCACTTTCAAGCCAATTCGTGCGAACTGACCAGCGGTGAATTTAAAATGTGCAGGGCGTGTCATGGTAAAACTGAACAAAGTATTGGTCCAACGGTGTACAGATAAAACCTTTTCTAAGCTAAATTTTTCAATTGACATGATTTGAACGTGGCGTGACAGACTGTGCTCATGTTAGCATGACAGCATAATTTATTAATATTTTTTAAATGTTAAGGCCTGATTCATGCGCATGACTTTACGCCAGTTGGCTGTTTTTGTAGCAGTCGCTCAAGAAGGTACCGTTACCAAAGCCAGTGATGCTGTCAAACTTACTCAAAGTGCAGCAAGTATGGCATTGGCAGACCTCGAAGATGGTCTCGGTGCTCCACTGTTTGACCGACTTGGTAAACGCTTGCAATTGAATGACTTGGGTCGTTTTTTATTGCCACAAGCTTTGGAAATTTTAGGGCGCTGTGAAGCTTTTGAACAAGCAGCGAAAGGCGAACTACAAAGTATTGATCTGCGTTTAGGTGCGACCCTAACTATCAGTGACTACTTGATGCCAGACCTCATGGCAGATTTCTTACAAATTCAGCCTCAAGCACATTTACAACTTCAAGTCGGCAATACCCGCCAAATGATTGAAGCGGTAAACCAATTTCAGTTGGATTTGGCCTTAATTGAAGGTTCATGCCATCTGCCACAGTTGCAATGTATTCACTGGCGTGACGATGAACTTGCCGTGTGCTGTTCACCAGAGCACCCTTTAGCGAAGTTGGATCGTGCACTCACTGCAGCTGACTTTGATAACGTGGAATGGATCTTACGTGAAGAAGGTTCAGGCACACGTGAAGTATTTGACAACGCAATTTTAAAAGACCTGCCAGATGCCAATATACGTTTAACCTTGGGTCATAACGAAGCCATTCTAAAAATCGTGGCAGGTGGTCTTGGTATGTCATGTATTTCTAAACTTGCGATTGAGCCTTTACGTGAAAAAGGTCAATTGGTGGTTTTAGATACGCCGTTCTGGCAACTTGCCCGTCCATTATTTATGTTGGTACATCGTCAGAAATACCAAGGACCGGGTCTCAAAGCCTTTATGCAATTTTGTGAAAAATAAAAAAAGCGCCTTAAGGCGCTTTTTTATCTATTTTTAAATTGGCGTTCACATGGTTCGCCATCATTATTGCCGTCCATTTTCGTATTTGGACAATTATTATTAAAGAACACTGCTTCTTCGTATGAACGCATCTGACTACAATGCGTACGCCCATCACAACTAAACTGAGCTTTTTCTACTGCCCTTGGCGAATCACTTGAAGCAGGTGCCTGCGCAGTGTCTTGAACAACAGACTGAGCTTGCGTTGAAGCTGTGCCGTATAGATTTTTTTCACCTTGCTCAGTCAGCACCCGATCGGGCAAATCACCCTGAGCTTTACGTTGTTCTTTTACAATGTTTTCATTTTCTTGCATGAGCTGTTGTAAATGTAGCTGCTTCTGTTCTTGGTACTGCTGATATTTCCCATAAACAGCCACAGCGAATACCACAATTACAATAAGTCCAATCATGCTGAAGATTTTACTGCCCCAAACTGTGCCTTTGGCTGTATCGTGAGGAGTAGCTTGGTCATTCACTCGATCCGACCTTGATTCAAATGACGGATTTATCTGTTCATGAGTGGACTGCTCTTTTTTCAAATCTAAACGGATGATATTTACCGCTTTAAATTTACCTCGATCTGCTTCAATCCTGTATTTGAGATTTTCTCCAACACGTGGTTCGATGTGTCGGCTAGGAAAATCACGAATATGAAAAAATAAATCCTGTGCTTGATCTTGTTGTATAAATCCAAAGCCGCGCTCAACGTTATAGCTTTTGATTTTCCCCTCTTTAAACATAAAAATTGTCTCTCATCTTTTCTTTTAATACTCTTATCATAATAAAAAAAGAGGCCAGATAGACCTCTTTTTATTTCAAAGATTTCCATGAAATCTTACAATCACATTATTTACGCAAATTCGAAAGCAAAGCTGAAGTAATTGACTGGTTATTTGCCACTACTTTAGATTTTTTAGCTTTTGCAGATTTGTCTTCTTCACGCTCAATGTTTATGGCTTTATAACGATCACCATTTTTCACCACATTAAATTTCACACGATCATTACGTTTTGGCTCGACACCATCTGCGGGAAAGTCAGAGATATGGAAAAATACATCACCTTCTTCACATGAAAGAAAGCCAAAGCCCTTTTCAGGATTGTACTGCTTCACTTTACCTTTATATTGTTCGGACTTCATAAAGTACCCTATTCCATTTATTCCAATGTCTTTAGTATATAAAAAAGAGGCTATAAAAGCCCCTTTTCTGTTCATGATGCAAAAATTATTCTTTTTGAACTGAACCGAAAATTTTATCGCCTGCATCGCCAAGACCAGGAACGATATAACCGTTTTCATTTAAACCTTGGTCTACAGATGCTGTATAAATGGTCACATCTGGGTGAGCTTCATTCACACGTTTAATGCCTTCTGGAGCTGCTACAAGCACCATGACACGAATATCTTTACAACCACTGGCTTTTAGAACGTCAATAGCAGCGACGAGCGATGAACCTGTTGCAAGCATTGGGTCAATAATCATGGCTAAACGGTTTTGTACGTCTGGTACTAATTTTTTGTAGTAAGTACGCGCTTCTAAAGTTTCTTCGTCACGCTCTAAACCCAATACAGATACTTTTGCACTTGGAATCAGGTTTAAGAAACCATCCAACATACCAATACCTGCACGTAAAATCGGTACGACTGTTATTTTTTTACCGGCAATACGATCTACAGTTACTTTACCATTCCAACCATCAATTTCATGATCGACCATTGGTAAATCTTTCGTTGCTTCATAAGTCAGAAGCATAGTCACTTCTTGAGCAAGCTCACGGAAGTTTTTAGTACTAATATCTGCACGACGAAGTAAGCCGAGTTTATGTCGAATAAGCGGATGACGGATTTCATGGATAGCCACGGGAGAACACCTAAAAGGTTAAGATAAAATTTCAACCATTATAAAGCTATTTAACAAATGATAAAAATAAAAAAGCCCCCTTTACAGGAGGCTTTTTTGTAATAAGCAAATTAATTGCTTAATTCATTAGTTAAATCCACTTTGAATTAAGCTAAAAATGAACTGTTGTAATTCAGGTGAGATCGCAAAGTATGCCACTTGAGAAACTGCAATGATTGGATCTGGATATACACCGATCAACAACACAAGTGCAGCTGCGCCAAGCACCATAATACCACCCACTTTTTGACCCCAATGATCGACAGCGTCGATACGTGGGTTTTCCGGTGGAGTCATGTACATCACAACCATCACACGTAGGTAGTAGTACAAACCGATACCTGAACCAAGGATCACCATTGCAGCTAAGAACCATGAACCACCAGCAACTGCTGTTTTGATCACAAGGAACTTACCAATAAAGCCCGCTGTTAATGGGATACCTGCAAGAGATAACATCATGACAGTGAGTGTTGCAGTCAACACTGGACGACGCCAGAACAAACCACGGTACTCAGCAAGACTACCTGCTTCGTCTTTGTTGTTGTAAGGGCTAGACATCAGTGTCACAACACCGAACGCACCAATCGTTGTTAATACATAAGTAATCACATAAACGTTGACGCTGCTGAATGTTGCAAAGCCTTGTACTTGAACAAAGTCAGTATTACGTGCACTGACAATCGCAACAAGTAAGTAACCAAAGTGAGCGATTGAAGAGTATGCAAGGATACGTTTCAAGTTCACTTGACGTACTGCTAGTAAGTTACCCGCAAGGATAGACAATACTGCAATGATGGTCACGATCGTGATGAAGCTGTCAGAAAGGATTAAGCCAGAAGCCAAGAAATAACGAACGAATAGACCGATCATTGCCACTTTAGCCACAGTCGCTAAGAATGTCGCGATTGGCGCTGGCGCACCTGCATACACGTCTGGTGTCCATTTGTGGAATGGCGCAAGAGACAATTTAAATGCAACAGCAAATACAATCAGTGCAAGACCAAGGACTACACCCGGTTGGCTGAATGTTGTGAACATTTTGCCTGGTTCAGCAACGAATGCCATTGTACCTGTATACGCATATACATAAGCCATACCCATCAACAACATCGCAGAAGCGGTTGCTGAAAGCACCAAGTATTTCACACCCGCTTCAAGCGACTGTGAACGTTGGTGTGTATAAGCCAATAGGCCGTATACAGGAATCGACATTAACTCAAGGCTGATAAAGAATGACGCATAGTGAGAACTTGCAACCATTAACAATGCACCTGTTACAGAGCACAGCATCAAGATATAAAGTTCTTCACGGTTATCTTTATAGGTTTCGATATACGCATGTGACAATGTACAGCAAGCAAGTGCTGCAATCAAAATCACGAATTGGTACAACATCGTAAATGGATCTACGATGAACAAATTCATTACGTTTGCAGGTGCATACTGCCCTGCAACGAAAACAAAAATAATATAAAAGGCTGCAAGGTTCAGACCGATAACGGAAGTCGTTGCAACTAAATTGTGGTTACGCTTGATTGCAATTAGCAACATCACGACGATCGCAGTTAAAGCCACGATCATCACAGGAGCTAATGGCATAAGCTCAGAAAATGACATTGTGAAGTCCATGGCTTATTGCATCTCCACATTTTCAGGTTGTACAGCAATCTGCTGCACAACATCAACGACTTCTTGAACTGGGATATAGCTATTTGCAATCCACGCCATGCTTGAATTTGAAATATCAAGGAAGCTTTGTGGGAATAGACCAAGCCATACTAGACCAAGAGCACAGATTAAAAGAATCACAACTTCACGCGCATTTAAGTCTTTCAACGGATTTGCGTAATGCTGTTTTTGTTCTTCGTTTGGTGTACCAAACAACGCTTTGTGAATCAGGATTAAACCGTAAAGACCGGCAAATACTAAGCTTACTGCAGCAAGGATTGTATACACAGGGAACTTGTCATAAGAACCCATCAAGATCAGGAATTCACCGATGAAGTTACCTAGACCCGGAATACCTACAAGTGCCGCAACAAAGAACATTAAGAAGAATGAAAGGTATTGGAACTGACCACGAATACCGCCCATCAAACGCATGTCACGTGTATGCAGACGTTCGTAAACCTGACCACACATAATGAACAATGCAGCAGAAGATAGACCGTGAGCCAGCATCATAATCATTAAGCCTTGGAATGTCAGGATGTTACCTGCATACAAAGCAAGAAGTACGAAGCCCATGTGCGAAATAGATGTGTACGCAAGCAGACGTTTCATGTCTGTTTGTTGGAATGCACACCATGCACCGTAGAAAATACCGATTAGACCAAGAATGATCGCGATGTCAGCAAACTGAGCAGATGCTACTGGGAAGAATGGAATAACGAAACGTAAAAGACCATAAGCCGCAGTTTTAATCAAGATACCTGCAAGGTCGACAGAACCCGCTGTAGGTGCTTGTGCATGTGCATCTGGTAACCAGCCGTGTAATGGGAAAACTGGAAGTTTTACCGCAAAACCAATGAACATACAGATCATGAATGCATACGCAAGTGCTGGAGCTTTCGCCTCAACAGTGTGTGCAACACTCATCAAGAAGTCATAGTTAAAGCTGATTTGACCGTGAAGTTGGAAGCCAACAACCACTAGACCCAAGATACCGATCAACATGATCAGACCCGCAACCTGAGTATAGATAAAGAATTTAGTTGCAGCGTAAACGCGTGACTTACCTTCTGCTCCTTTATGACCCCAAAGTGCGATCAAGAAGTAGATTGGTACCAGCATCATCTCCCAGAAGAAGAAGAATAGGAACATGTCAATCGCTAAGAATACACCGATCACACCACCTAAAGACCAAAGTAGGTTTAAGTGGAAGAAACCAACGTTCTTTTGAATCTCACCCCATGAACAGCCGACCGCAAGTACACCCAGTAATGCAGTTAAACCCACCATAAGCAGTGAAAGACCATCCACCGCAAGGTGAATGTTAATCCCTAAAGTGGTAATCCACGGTAGGTTAAATTGAGCAGCCCACTGTGGAGCCTGTGTACCCAACTCGTAGTTATAAGTACCGCTTTGCCATAAAACGACGGTTAACACCAACGTTAATAGCATACCAATTAAGGCAATATAGCGTGGTAAGTGCTTGTCGAGTTTATCGACAAGCCAGCATACAAAACCTGCAATGAACGGAATAAGGATCAGAGCGGGTAGAATTAAATTGTTTGGAGTTTCCATTTTATTTCCCCACGACCTGAATCACGACCAGGATCAATAGTAATGCAAACGTACCGAATGCCATACTAGATGCGTATTCACGCAATGAACCTGTTTGACGTGAACTTGTAAAGCTATTACCGCCTTTAACAAGTGCAGGCAATACAAGCCATAAGCCGTCAATTGGATCACGACCAAAGATTTTAGCCAGTAGCAAATAAGGCTTAACGAAAACAATGTTATACAAAGCATCGAAACCAAGTGCATTACGACAGATATTTGCAAGACCCGCGCCCAGTGAAGTTTTCGCGAACGATTTCACTGCACCATAAGCAAAGGCAAATAACACCACGCCAACTGCAAGACCTGCAAGTGCAATACCAACAGCTGTGTATTCAGCGCTATGCATACCGTGTTCTAGTGCTTCTGGAATATCAAACGCTGGGATTTGTGCAGCATTTAAAATATTCGTTACTGGTGCTTTTAATACATAAGCTAAACCAGTTGAAAGCACTGCAAGAATCGCCAATGGACCCCAGTAAGTAACACCTTTGATTTCATGGTAAGGCGTGTTTTCTTTACCAAAGAATACAACCCAAATAAGACGGAATGTATAAATTGAAGTTAAGAACGCACCTGCTACACCAGTCCAGTACAAGCAGTCATAAACTGCAATCGCTTGACCTTTCACCCATACCGCACCAAGAATCGCATCTTTCGAGAAGAAGCCGATCGTGATGAATGGAATCGCTGCCAATGCACCGCCACCAATCGCGAAACAAGCAAACAAGAATTTGTTTTTGTGGAATAGACCACCCATCTTGAAGATGTTTTGTTCATGATGGTAAGCCAAAATCACAGCACCAGAAGACAAGAATAATAATGCCTTGAAGAATGCGTGAGTCAGCATGTGGAATAGACCTGCTTGGTAAGCTTCAGCACCTACAGCCATAAACATATAACCCAACTGACTCATAGTTGAGTAAGCAAGAATACGTTTGATGTCTGTTTGTACCAATGCAGCAAAGCCTGCAACCAACAATGTCACCGCACCAGTGATTGAGATGAACATCATCACTTCTGGCGCTTGTTCAAACACGCTGAACATACGGCTACATAGGTAAACACCCGCTGTTACCATTGTTGCTGCGTGGATCAATGCAGATACTGGTGTAGGACCAGCCATCGCATCTGCCAACCATGTTTGTAATGGGATCTGAGCAGATTTACCTGCAGCACCCAAGAACAACATCAATGCAGTCCAAATCGCAATTGAAGAACTCTGAGCCAAAACTGTTGGCGCAGCAGCTACAACTTCTGCAATGTTTAAAGTGCCGAATTGTTGGTAGATCAAGAACAATGCGATTAGTAGGAATACGTCACCCACACGTGTCACGGTGAATGCTTTAATTGCAGCAAAACCGTTTGCAGGTGTTTGGTAGTAGTAACCAATCAATAGGTATGAACATAGACCTACACCTTCCCAACCGAGGAATAACAACGCTAAGTTGTCACCCAACACTAAAAGCAGCATGCTTGCTACGAATAGGTTGAAGTATGAGAAGAAACGTGCAAAGTCTTCTTCGCCACGCATGTACCATGTTGCAAAGATGTGAATTAAGAAACCCACACCTGTAATCATGCCCATCATCAATAATGATAAGCCATCTAAATGAAGCGTGAAGCCCGGTGCTAAGTTACCTGCACTGAACCAAGTCCAAAGATGCTGAGTTGTTGCAACTGAACCATTATTAACAAAGTCGATACCGGCAATTAATGCAAATAAAGCTGAAAGACCAACTGAACCTGCACCAATAATTGCAGCAACTGATTCAGGAAGGTTTTTACGACCTGCCGCCAACAGGATAAAACCAATTAGCGGGAAAAGTACTGTTAAATATAAATAACTCATCCGCGCATCTCACTAGCAGCATCCACATCCAGATGATGGAAGCGATGATAGAACTGAAGGACGATCGCAAGACCGATACACGCCTCTGCTGCAGCAAGCGTTAAGATCAAGATAAACATCACTTGACCATCTGGCTGTGCCCATGCGCTTCCTGCCAAAACGAACGCTAAAGCAGCAGCGTTCATCATGATTTCAAGGCTCATTAAAATAAATAGTAGGTTGCGTCGAACCATCACACCGTAAAAACCCAGTGCAAAAAGAATGGTTGCAACGATCAAACCATGTTCTAAAGGGATGTTGCCCATTATTCTTTGTCCTCTTCTGCACCTGGCTCACGTTTGCCAAGATGGAATGCAGCGACAAGTGCGCCAAGCAATAACATCGCAGCAACTTCAACCAGCAATAAGTACTGAGTAAAGAGTGAAGTACCCACTTCTTTCGGACCGACAACTTGAGCACCCATGACAGTGCCTGCAGTTGTGTAGTCTGACTTCAACATCCAAACAAGGATTAGACCCATTAGAAAGCTCATCAACGCAGGATATGCCCACGCTGAAGAAGTCAGCCATTTGCTTTCTTGTTCAACTGTATTTTGACCAAGATTCAGCATCATCACGACGAATACGAATAGCACCATGATTGCGCCAGCGTAAACGATAATTTCGAGGGCACCGGCAAACGGCGCACCCACGATCATGAAGATACCTGCAACTGCAAGTAAAGAGATAATCAAGCTTAATAAAGCGTGTACTGGGTTCGTGTTAGTTACAACACGAACGGTAGAGACGATGGCCACAAGCGCCATCAAATAAAATGGCCACATCATGGTAATAGACTCCGTACATCAACTGGTGTGCTTTCGCGTTGAGCCTGACCTTTATCTTTACCAGCAACAGCCATACCTGTTACGCGGTAGAAGTTATAGTCTGGGTATTTACCAGGACCTGAGATAAGAAGGTTTTCTTTCTCATATACTAAGTCCTGACGAACATACTCACCTAACTCAAAGTCAGGTGTCATTTGAATCGCAGTCGTAGGACATGCTTCTTCACACATACCGCAGAAAATACAACGTGAGAAGTTGATACGGAAAAACTCCGGATACCAACGACCATCTTCTTTTTCAGCTTTTTGTAGTGAAATACAGCCGACTGGACATGCAACCGCACAAAGGTTACATGCTACACAGCGCTCTTCACCATCAGGGTCACGCGTTAACACGATACGACCACGGAAACGTGGTGGTACGATGTCTTCCGCTTTAACCTCTGGATATAAAATAGTGTCACGTTTACGTGTCGCGTGTGAGAATACCATCCACAACGAACGTACAATTGACCCAAATCCAGCTAGAAATTTAAACATTTTATTCTCCCTGCTGTCTTAGGCCTGATTCATTAGAATCACAGCACCAGTTACCAGAAGGTTAACCAACGCCAATGGCAAGCAAATTTTCCAACCAAAGTTCATGACTTGGTCATAACGTGGACGCATTAAAGAGCCACGAGCCAAGACAAACATCATTACAAAGAATGCTGTTTTAATAATGAACCAGAATGCAGCTGGAATGAATGGAATATCTAGGTTGAAAGGCGCTAACCAACCACCGAAGAATAAAGTCACGATTAATGCAGAGATCAGTACTACGTTGACGTATTCCGCAACGAAGAACATACCCCATTTCATACCGCCGTATTCGACATGGTAACCTTCCGCCAATTCTTGTTCTGCTTCTGGTTGGTCAAATGGATGACGGTGAGTTACCGCAACACCCGCAACCACGAAGATCAAGAAACCTAAGAACTGAGGAATAACAAACCAAACATCACGTTGAGCTTCAACAATTTCACGCATGTTGAATGAGCCTGCAATCGCAACCACACCCATCAGTGAAATACCCAAGAACACTTCATAAGAAATGGTTTGAGCGGCAGAACGTAAACCACCAAGTAATGCGTATTTGTTATTTGATGACCAACCACCGAACAATACTGCGTATACAGCAATACCAGCCATTGCCATAAAGAACAATAGACCGATGCTCATGTCTGAAACACCTAGATAAGGTGAAACAGGAATAACCATGAACGATAGCACCGCAGTTGCCATCGCAACTGCTGGAGCCATACGGAAAGTCAATTTGTCAGCAAATTTTGGTGTCCAGTCTTCTTTGAACATGATTTTCAGCATGTCGGCAACGATCTGGAACATACCGCCCGGACCTACACGGTTCGGACCGTAACGGTCTTGCCACAAGCCGAGTAAACGACGTTCAATAAAAGACATCAACGCAGCAATCAACACTACAACCAGTAAGATCACAATCGCTTGAAGAACTGAATAGGCGATTGGCCAGTTTTCAGCCCACAGCGGCGTTTGACGGATTAATTCTTGTTCCATGAATTACACTCCTACCGCGACTGAAACAGGTTCTGCAAGCGATACTGTAGGTGCTAGACCCACTGGGTAACCGATATAACCTGTAGGTAAGTATTCAATCACTTGAACTGGAAGGACGATTTCAGCATCCCCTGCTTTCACAGCGATACGTTGACCATCTTGAACATTTAAGCGTGCTGCATCTTGTTCACCCACAGCAAACATTGCTTCAGGAATACGTGATTCCATCGCAGGAGTTTTCACTGTAAATTCACCAGAAGCGAAGATGTGATGCATCGGCACAAGACGGAAGCTCTCACCATTAACCGCAACAGGTGCAGGTGCAACGAAAGTACGTGCTGGACGTTTCGCTAAACGATCGAATAAACGAACGCCTGCATCACCACCTTTTAAGTGACCACCCACGTTGTCTTGGAATTTGTTCCAAGCTTGTGGAGAGTTCCAACCTGCAGACCAAGCAAATGGTACAAGTGAAGCTGGAGTTTGGTTACCTACATAACCTTCCATAGAGAACGTCAACGCAGAGTCTTTATCGACTGGTTGTTTTGGTTCATGAATAGAAAGTGGTGCGCGCATCGCAGTACGACCTGAGTAACGACGTGGTTCACGTGCCACTTTCAGACCATGTACACGGAAGCCAGCATCTGGTGCTACGTCTTGAATTGCTTCAAGTGCAGGAACGTTTTTCGCTACTGACTCGATCACATCATCAAGAACTGTCCAAGAAATCGCTTTGCCTTTCACGCCAGTTTCAATGGCATGTAACCAGCGCCAAGATTCTTTGATCGCAAGTTCTGGTTTGTAGTAGCTTGGGTCATACACTTGGTAGAAACGTTGTGCACGGCCTTCCTGAGAGACAACAGTACCATCACCTTCAGCAAATGAAGCAGCAGAAAGTACGATGTTGGCTTTTTTCACAGTTTCAGTTTCAGAATGATCAAGTACGATCACTTCTTTACCAGAAAGTGCAGCATTCACCTGCGCGGCTGGTAAACGACGATAAAGGTCATTTTCCACCACGATCACGGTATCGTAATCTTGTGCGAATGCTTGTTCTAAACTTTGACCACCAAAGATCGCTAAGCCCATTGAGTTCACTTCAGGAACAGTCAATGTTAAGCCCGCATTACCAAGGTTCTGTGCAACTTGTGCAGCAGCTTCCATGATTGATGCGTCTTGCAAGCTTGTACCAGAGATGATTAATGGTTTTTTCGCAGCTTTTAAAGTGTCAGCAATGGTTTGTGCAAATGCTTTTGCATCGTCATCCAAACCTAAGATCACTTCACCTTTGACAGCAGCTGCGACCGCAAAACCTAAACGTGCAATGTCGTTAGGTGATGCAACAACTTCACCTGTTGCAACATCAGCTAAACGTGTTTGAGTTGCAGCAAGGATGTAAATCGGAGATTTGGCATCTTGAGCAATACGTTGTACAGGCTCAGCCAACCACTCTTGCGTACGGCGCTCTGCAGCCATTTCTTTAGCTTTATTTTTCGCAGCTTGGCGAACAGATAGAGCCATACGAGGCGCAGTTTGAGTCAGATCTTCACCCAAAATCAACACAGCATCGTAGCTTTCGATTTCACGCATACCAGGGTTATAAACACCTTCGGTTTGCATAATAGAAGCTGCAAGTTCAACAAGTTTTTGCTCTTTTTGAGACATACCCGTTGAGAAGTTGTCTTGACCTACAAGTTCGCGAAGCGCGAAGTTTGATTCAAGTGATGCACGTGGTGAACCGATACCCAATACTTTTTTGCCTTGGATATTTTCAATTACGGTATCCAATGCTTGGTCTACAGAAACTGTAGTTACATTTGCACCAGAACGGAATTGTGGTTGACGTGGACGATCTTCACGGTTCACATAACCTGTACCGAAACGACCTTTATCGCAAAGGAAGTATTGGTTCACGTCACCGTTAAAGCGGTTTTCTACACGACGTAGTTCGCCATAACGTTCACCTGGAGAGATGTTACAACCTGAAGAACAGCCTTGGCATACGCTTGGCGCATACTGCATGTCCCATTTACGGTTATAGCGTTCAGAGTGAGTTTTATCTGTGAATACACCTGTTGGGCACACTTCAGTCAAGTTACCAGAGAATTCAGATTCTAAAGTACCTGATTCTGGACGACCAAAGTAAACACGCGAAGCGTTTGCATACACACCAAAGTCTGTACCACCTGCATAATCTTTGTAGTAACGCACACAACGGTAGCACGCAATACAACGG
Organism: Acinetobacter sp. YH12152; assembly: GCF_013418285.1. Taxonomy (NCBI): domain Bacteria; kingdom Pseudomonadati; phylum Pseudomonadota; class Gammaproteobacteria; order Moraxellales; family Moraxellaceae; genus Acinetobacter; species Acinetobacter sp. YH12152. Next base: position 62,720 of record NZ_VPCH01000009.1, on the reverse strand, counting down.
TTCATTTCATGAGAAATGAAAGAGCCTAGCTCTTGGTTGTAATGCGTACGTTTTGTGAAGCGGTAACGACGACGGTCATGCTGAGTCATTACAGTCATATCTTGTAAATGACAATGACCACCCTCTTCACAGACTGGGCAGTCGTGTGGGTGGTTGGTCATCAAGAATTCAACAACAGAAGCACGGAAATTTTTTGCTTCGTCATCTTCAATCGAGATGTAGGTATTGTCAGATGCAGGCGTCATACATGACATAACTAAACGACCGCGAGTATCTTCAGGATTCGCGTATTGAGTCACAGCACATTGACGGCAAGAACCGACAGAACCTAAGGATGGATGCCAACAAAAGTATGGGATGTCGATGCCAAGGCTAAGACATGCTTGTAGCAAGTTCTCTGAGCCGTTGACTTCATACGATTTTCCATCGACATGAATTGTAGCCATAGTCGAATTCCTTAAGCTTGTTCTACGTTGCTAGTTTGAGCTGCCGCATTTACGACTTTAGCTTCAAACTCGCCACGGAAATGTTTGAGTGCGCCCATTAACGGTTCCATCGCACCTGGAGCATGCGCACAGAAAGTTTTACCAATCCAAAGCTTACGAGTAAGTTCTTGTAAGTGATCGATATCTTCTTTCTTACCTGTGCCATCTTCCAAGGCTTTAAGCGCTTTAACCGCCCAAGGTAAGCCATCACGGCATGGTGTACACCAACCGCAAGATTCACGCGCAAAGAATTCTTCTAAGTTACGTGTCGCAGAAACCATACACTGAGTTTCATCAACCACCATGAGCAAACACGTACCTAAACGTGAACCTGCTTTCATGATGCTTTCAGCATCCATAGGAAGGTCAATGTGTTCAGCAGCAAGGAAGTCTGTAGAAGCACCACCCGGTAACCATGCTTTGAGTTTTAAACCATCACGCATACCACCGGCATGATCTTCAATCACTTCACGCGCAGTTGTACCAAATGGAAGTTCCCAAAGACCTGGGAAAGTTACCTTACCTGATGCACCGTAGATTTTAGTACCTGGATCTTTCGACTTACCTTCAGATAAACCGATATACCATTCAGGGCCACGAAGCATAATTGCGGGTAAGTTGTTGTAAGTCTCTACGTTGTTAACAATCGTAGGACGACCCCAAGCACCTGCAACTTGTGGGAATGGCGGTTTAGTACGTGGGTTCGCACGGCGACCTTCAAGCGAGTTAATCAATGCAGTTTCTTCACCACAGATATAACGACCCGCACCGGTATGCACGTGTAACTCAAAGTTCCAACCAGTACCTAGGATGTTTTCACCTAAGTAACCTTTGGCACGAATTTGGTCCAATGCTTCATTTAAGTATTGAGCCGCTTCGATGTATTCACCACGGATGAAGATATAACCTTGTGTTGCTTCTAATGTATAAGCAGCAATCAACATCCCTTCGATCAACTGATGAGGAAGTTTTTCCATCAACAGACGGTCTTTAAAGGTACCTGGTTCCATTTCATCGGCATTACAGATGAGGTAACGAGGACCTGAGTTATCATTTGGTGCCATAAGCGACCATTTGATCCCTGCTGGGAAGCCCGCACCACCACGACCTTTTACAGTCGCAGCTTTGATTACTTCAAGAACTTCTTTCGGTTGCATGCCAACAGCTTTCTTAAAGCCAGCATAACCTTCAAGTGCTTCGTAATCATCTGCACTGCGTACGTGTTCCTGTTTGCTCAAACGCCAAGTTAATGGGTGAGTTTCTGGGTTACCGTCGCCATAAATTGGTTTTGGTTCAGTATTCATACATACTTCTCCAATAACTGTTTAATTGAAGTCACTTCAACTAGACCGTGAGTGTCTTCGTCAATCATTAACGTCGGACCTTTGTCACAGTTACCTAGGCAGCAAATTGGCAATAAAGTAAAGCGACCATCTGCAGTCGTTTGACCAAATGAAATGCCTAATTCACGCTGGAATGCTTCAGCAAGTGTTTCCGCGCCCATCAAGAAGCAAGCAATCGAGTCACATAATAAAATTACGTGGCGACCAACTGGTTGACGGTAAATACGGTTATAGAAAGTAGCAACACCTTCTAGGTCTGCAAGGCTCATGCTAAGCAATTGAGCAATAGCATTCATCTGTGCATCATCTACCCAGCCATTACGGCGTTGTACACACTTCAACGCATCAAGACATGCTGCGCGTGGGTACGGATAGTGACCAATGTGATGTTCGATATCGTGGATTTCTTCCGCAGTTAAAATCCCTTCAACGTTCACACGTGGTTTTTTGTCAGTCAAAATCATCATAATGCGATTACCCCTTAGCGATCCACGTCAGCCATTACGACGTCAATTGTCGCTAAATAAATGATTAAGTCAGACATTAAGCTGCCGTTAATCACAGAAGGCATTTGCTGTAAGTGCGTGAAGGTTGGTGTACGGATACGTGTACGGTAACTCATCGTTGACTTATCTGAAGTCAAGTAGTAGTTCGACGCACCTTTTACCACTTCCGCCATTACAGAGCTTTCGCCTGCTGGCATTACAGGACCCCATGACACGCTCAAGAAGTGCGTAATCAATGTTTCGATGTCTTGTAAAGTTTTATCTTTTGGTGGTGGAACAGCCAGTGGATGGTCTGCTTTGTATGCACCAGAAGGCATGTTGTCTAAACATTGCTTGATGATTTTCAGCGATTCTTCAATTTCACGGAAGTGAACAAGAACACGTGCATAAGCATCGCCTTCGTACTCTAAAGGCACATCGAAGTCGTAGTTTTCGTAGCCGCTATAAGGACGGTATTTACGAACGTCGAAATCAATACCTGTAGCACGTAGACCAGTACCCGTTACACCCCAAGCCAATGCAGATTTAGCATCATACTGAGCAACATTACGGGTACGACCGATAAACACTGAGTTTTTCAGTGCTGCAGTGTAGTACTCGTTCATACGCTTCGGCATCCAATCTAGGATTTCGCGAATGAGGTGCTGCCAGTTGTTTGGCAAGTCATGCGCTGTACCACCGATACGGAACCATGCTGGGTGCATACGGTAACCCGTGATCGCTTCGATCGCGTCATAGATTTTTTGACGGTCAGCGAACATATAGAATACTGGGGTCATACCGCCGGCATCCTGAATCGCAGTACCAATGAACAATAAGTGGTTATTGATACGGAACAATTCAGACATCATGACACGGATACATTGTGCACGATCAGGAACGGTAATCCCTGCCATTTGCTCTACGCCAAGAACGTAAGGCATGTTTTGCGCACAACCACCTAAGTAGTCAACACGGTCTGTATACGGAATGAATGAGTGCCATGTTTGACGCTCAGCCATTTTTTCCACACCACGGTGGTGATAGCCGATGTCAGGAACACAGTCTTTCACTTCTTCACCGTCCAACTGCAAGATCACACGGAAGGCACCGTGCGCAGATGGATGGTTAGGACCCAAGTTTAGGAACATGAAGTCTTCATCATCGTTCCCACGCTTCATACCCCAATCTTCAGGTACGAAACGAAGATGTTCTTGTTCGTAATCCTGTTTCGCTTGGTTTTGGCGATAAGGCGTGTATTCGGTCGCACGTGCAGAATATTCTTTACGTAACGGGTGACCTTCCCAATATGTTGGCAACAAGATACGACGGAGCATTGGATGCCCTTCGAAGTTGATACCAAACATGTCGTAAGCTTCACGTTCGTACCAGTTGGCATTCGGCCAAATATTGGTTGCCGTTGGAATGTTTACATCATTCTCAGCTAATGCAACCTTGATACGAATATCACTGTTACGCTCTAACGATAACAAGTGATAGAACACAGTGAAGTCAGATGCAGGCAGACCATCGCGGTGTGTACGTAAACGCTCATCAACCGCAGACAAGTCAAACAGCATCACGTATGGACGTGACACCGTACGCAAGAACATTAAAACTTCTTGTACACGTGCGCGCTCAACCCAGACTGTTGGAAAGTCTTCAAAAGTCGTTTGCACGTAGAAGTTCTCACCAAATTTGGTTTTGAGCTCTTCTACAATTGCAAATGCAGGGCGGGAATCAACTGGAGTTGATTCTGGCATAGCAATGTCAGTTTCAGCCATTGGCTTGGCTTCCTATTTAATACAAATTCAGTCAATCAAAACGACAATTACACCCAGTCCGGGTGTATCAATATTTCGTCGCAGTGATTATTTAATTTCATCCATTGAGCGTAAGTTTTTCACTGCAATACGCTGTGCGTTCTTACGGTCACGTTCTGGCATCATCTTTGGCTTATACACTGGCTTAAGATCATCACCAATCACGGCCGATAAAGGACGGCGCTCAAGTTGAATCTGGTCTTGCAATAACATCAATGCCTGAATTAAAGCTTCAGGACGTGGTGGGCAACCCGGGATATACACATCGACAGGGATGATTTTATCCACACCTTGTACAACTGAATAAATGTCGTACATACCACCAGAGTTTGCACATGCGCCCATTGAGATTACCCATTTAGGCTCAAGCATTTGCTCGTACAAACGTTGAATTACAGGCGCCATTTTCATGAAGCATGTACCTGCAACAATCATCAAGTCAGCCTGACGTGGTGAAGCACGAATAACCTCGGCACCGAAACGTGACAAGTCATGCACGCCTGTTAAAGTCGTTGCATACTCTACGTAGCAGCAAGATGTACCAAAGTTAAACGGCCAAACTGAGTTTTTACGACCCCAGTTTACTGCTGTATGCGCAACATCCTCTAAACGAGTCATGAACACATTTTTATTCACTTCTTCTTCAAGCGGATCGGTAACGATTTGACGCTCTTGAAGTGGATATTGATCAGCATCCGGATTCGCACGGGTTAATGTATATTTCATCCCGTCTTACTCCTTGTCAGATGATGCAGTCGGTGACTTAGATTTCACACGACCAGATGATTGCGCTGGAATTTGACCTGTAGGGTCCATAACCAACTCTTCAATAGAGTTAAAGCGTGTGATTTCTGCGATGTCCATATTTGGTGAACCAATTTTCAACGCTTTACCTGCAGCTTTACGCTTATCAGAAGGCGCCCAATCTAATGCACCTACTTTTACCGCGTAAATTAAAGCAATCAATAAATCGACCACAAAAATAACCACGGTAGTAAAACCAAACCAGCCTGCTTCACGAACAGAAGTAGACCATGCATATAGATAAAGTGCTTCGATATCAAACACGACGAAGAAAATTGCAACTAAATAGAATTTCGCAGACAAGCGAATACGTGCACCACCAGCACCTACTACACCTGACTCAAACTGCTCTTGCTTAGCACGACCCCATGATTTACCCCCAAGGAGTAAAGGGACGGTCAGCATAAAGACGCAAAGGAATGTAACGCCGATCACGAAGGCAATAATTGCCCAATCGTATGGAGTAATGGCACTCATGCGGGGATAACTCCTGGCAGGCCTATTTATTAACAAAGAATGTATGTATTGGCCTTCAAATACACCAAACACAAAATTAATCCCGCCAATTGTACCTGATTGAGGAGGCTTCTTGCTAGCTTATCGGTATTCGTCTTTAGGATGATTTTTTAATCATTTCAGCATTTAAATTGGGTTTACTCCCTTAAAATTAGGATTAATCGCTTAATTAGATTAGATTGCATTTTTTTATTAATTATTACATTTATGTGATTTTATCAGAAAATTATGACTGTTCAGTTTCATCAACAAACCCTTCATTTCTCAGCATACACGTTCAAATTGGCGTATTTTTATCAACTGTGTCATTTATTAAATAAATACTCCCCCACCTCAACTTTGTTGTTTCTTTATTCACTTCTTTTGCTTTTGATCTTTTCTTCAAATGAAAAGCCAGCTGTATTGGTTCTATGTAAAAAGACATTTTTTTAGCTTCTTGTGGCTTTTTTGCAATTCTTTGACACGACCTATAAAGAGTGTGATATTTGTAGTTAAAACACAAAAAGCAATCACAACGGAGAGACAATAATGACTTTAGAATTTACGCATAAACCTGATTATTTTCTATCTGCGCAATTGGTGATTCACCATATTAAAAACTACTTAGATAAGCACCCTGATGCTCAAAATGCCATTTTTGATTTACGTGATATCTATGAGTTATTACGTCAAGATTTAGCTTCTGCAACCACCAACCTTAGCGGGATTATGAATATTGTAGATGAATATAAAATTGAGACTCTAAACGGCGACCAAAAACTCATTAGCAATTATTCTATCGATGCTAAAAACAACTCTTTACTCATCGATTTCAATGCAGATGCCCTTGCTGCTCTGAAAAATGGCAAACCCATTATTGAACCTGATGCAACGATTACCGAATAAATAAAAACCTGATGTAAAAAAGCCATTCAAATTGAATGGCTTTTTATATGTACCACTCGCTAAATACAGCTGAGTTAGATTTCTTAGGCTGTTTAGCTTTCATTGGCACTAAGCTCTTTACCATCTAGCTTCGGCTTATTCTTCTTAAAACGTGTCGCAGGCCATGTCATGGTAAAACGCGCCCCACCCAATGTTGGACTTCCATCAATACCAACTGTTCCACCAAACCAATAAGCAATACGGCTAACAATCGATAAACCTAAACCATAGCCCCCTGAAGCACGGGTACGACTATCATCTAAGCGTGCAAAGGCATCAAAAATACGCTTACGATCTTCTTCTGGAATGCCGGGGCCATCATCTTCAACACAAATATAAGCCATGCCTTCGTCATTCACACCACCACTAATCAGCACTTTATCATCACAATAACGCACTGCATTACCCACCAAGTTTTGTACAACGCGATGTAAGTAGCGTCGCTCGGTTTCAACAATCACCCCAATCGGTGGTGCTTGCAATTCCAAAGTTTTCCCCGTCTTTAAGGCTTCGGTTTCAATCAAGACCTGATCTAAAACTTCAAACAAGCTGACATCTTCAAATTCCAAAGATGGCATGCCTTGTTCGAGCTTGGCATAAGTCATGATTTCATCAATTAAGGTGTTAAGCGCTTCAATATCTTTGTCGATTTGTTCAACTTGCTGCTGACGGTATTCATAGTCATCTTCATCCGCCATCATTTCTACACCAAAGCGAATCCGCGCCACAGGTGTTCGCAATTCATGAGATACCGCGCGCATCAACTCACGCTGCGCTTCAATTAAACGCTCAATATGATCTGACATCGAGTTATAGCTCGATGCCAAGGTACCAAATTCATCGGTACTTTCGACAGGCAGACGTACAGATAAGTCCCCGCCCTTCATTTTATTTAACGCATAATTTACAGCACGCAGCTTACGTTGCATCGGCACCAATAGACCATAAACACCCAAGCTCAAGACAAACAAGCTCAGTAGCGTAATACCAGCTGCCAATTGGAAAGGCATCCAATTAAATAATGGTACCGGCCCCATAACCAAGACTTCTGATGTTGAACTTGGAATTGGCGATACGATCGAAATGGTTGTGCCGCGCTCCGTAGCACTATCACGATACAAAATAATGCTGTGATCTAAACGTAGTCGGCCGATTTGCTCAGAATCTAAAGGTAAACTCTGAACATTTTGAATTGAAATTGGATATGAAAAATGATGCTGAATTTTTTCAAGATATTGTTTTTCTTGACCAGGGTAATAAACCAAATAATCCAGTATAAAGACAGGCAACGCCTTCATTTGGCGTTCTGAAATATTATCGGCTTTGATATACAGCAGATGCGCAGGGTCATCTTTTAAGCCAATAATAATATAGGCTGCCGTAGTTTGTGCATCCCAACGCACCACAGCTTTACGCTCTTCTATACGTTTTGTTTCCGCTCGGGTTAAATCTACCTGATTAGCTTTGACATAATAGATCGGCAACTCAAGTAGATCAGATGCATCTGACACCCAATCCGACTTTTGCTGTTCGTTTGGCTGACGTGCAATACCTTCACTAATAATGAAAGCCAAGCCGTCAGTAAGCGACTCACGATATTCTTGCGCGCGCTGGTAGTTGATGATCTGTACCAGCAAATAGCCAAATGTAGCGACTAAGAAGACTAATATCAGTAGTCCCGCGTAGACGCGCAAAAATATACTGTGTTTAAACACGTAAAAAGTGTCCTACTTTGCCAAACTTAGGGACGGCATTTTACATTAAATGCCGTTAGTTTCTTTTACGAATAAATAACCTTTACTACGTACGGTCTTAATACGTTTCGGGTTTTCAGGATCATCGCCAATTTTTGGACGAATACGTGAAATACGCACATCGATTGAACGGTCTTGACCATCGTATTCAATACCACGAAGACGCTCAAAGATATCTTCACGAGAAAGAATGCGACCTGCATTAGATGCCAACAACCATAAAAGGTCATATTCCGCACTAGTAAAGTCAACCAACTCATTATTGAGCGTGACAGAACGACCACCGTTATCAATCACAAGATCATCAAATTCGATGCGCTGTGCAACTTCATCTTCTGGTGCTTTGTCTGTACGACGTAATAATGCACGAATACGCGCAAGTAGAACGCGAGGTTGAACAGGTTTTGCAACGTAGTCATCTGCACCCATTTCTAGACCCAAAACTTGGTCCATATCTTCGGTACGTGCAGTCAACATTAAAATTGGTTGATGGTAATGTGGACGAACTTCACGACAAATGGTTAAACCATCTGCACCCGGAAGCATCACGTCGAGTAATACCATATCTGGTTGTTCAGCGATAATACGGCGAATCGCACGATTACCGTCTGGTTCTACCCCAACTTCAAGTCCGTTACGGATTAAGTATTCTTGAGTTAAACGAGCAAGACGCTCATCGTCTTCAACAATTAAAATTTTAGGTAACTTTTCTTCTTGGCTCATTGATTGCCCCTTATTTGATTGGGCGTATCCTATTTGAAATCCGATAGATACGCTTAAACATAGTTTGCAATATACACACGTTTACATTGTAAACAAGATGGCATTCACGAAACTGATACATCAATATCGTATTTTGTAATAAATTTTAACCTGCCATATTTCTGCAATTTTATTTACCGATCATTTCCATGACCTATTGCTCACAATAGCAACAATTATAAATTTGGATACATTTTCATCGGATAAAAACTGACTGGTTGATTCACAACTTTTTACGCTTTCTGAAGTTATCCACAATGTTATCTATAAGCACTCTTTTTCGACTTTGCTATGCTATGCCCTTGTCGGATAAGGCATATATAACAAAGATAAAAAATAGGGATTTTTACGCAATGGAAGGCAGTTCGGACTGACCGAAATTTTTAAATAAATGTCAATATTGATATACCCTGAATTTTCCCGTATCTTGTGTTCAATAAATTTTTAAACCACTAGGTCTTGTGTTTAAACCTCAAACACTGTGGCATAAAAATTGCCCAGTTCAAACGGTCCTAACATAAAAATAGATGACAAATGGAGCTATGCTAGCATGAGCGTAACGAATTCAACCCCTGGTCAAATTCAGGTGATTAAACGCACCGGTGACGTTGCACCTTTTGATGCAGAAAAAATCTCTGTGGCGATTGGTAAAGCGTTCTTGGCCGTTGAAGGCCAGCAAAGCGCTGACTCCAGCCGTATTCACGACCGTATCTCTCAATTAACTGAGATGGTATTGAATACCTTTAACCGTCGTTTACCTTCTGGCGGTACCATTCATATTGAAGAAATTCAGGATCAGGTTGAACTTGCGCTTATGCGTACAGGTGAGCAAAAAGTTGCTCGCTCTTACGTGATTTACCGCGAGCAACGTGCTGAAGCTCGTAAACAAACTGGTGCTCACCACCACCCTACTTTACAAGTAACGGGTTCAAACGGTCAGCTTAAACCACTTGATCTTGGCGCGCTTGAGGCAAATATTGTCAAAGCAGCTGAAGGTTTAGAAGGCATCGATGTTCAAGCGATTATCGATGAGACTGTAAAAAACCTATATAACGGCGTAAAAGAGTCAGACATCTCAACGACCATGATGATGGCAACTCGTACACGTATCGAACAAGAACCAAACTATACATACGTGACTGCGCGTTTATTGCGTAATGACCTTGTTGCTACAGGTTTAGAGTTTTTAGGTTTAGATACTGACACGAACGAAGGCGACGCTTTAGAAACTTTCTTGAAGAAAGGTATCGAGCTTGATCTTCTTTCTCCAGAGCTACTTAACTTTGACCTTGCAAAATTGGCTGCTGCGATTCAACCAGAACGCTCAAACCAATTTACTTATTTAGGTCTACAAACCTTATTTGACCGTTACTTCATCCACTCAGATGGCGTACGTTTCGAATTACCACAATTATTCTTCATGCGTGTTTCAATGGGTCTTTCATTGAACGAAGACAACCGTGAAGAACGTGCGATCGAATTCTACAACTTATTGTCTAGCTTCGATTACATGGCGTCTACGCCGACTCTATTTAACTCTGGTACTTTACGTCCACAGTTATCTAGCTGTTACTTAACAACGATTTCAGATGACCTTTACAACATTTATGGCGCAATGCGTGATAACGCAATGTTGTCTAAATGGGCGGGTGGTTTAGGTAATGACTGGACGCCTGTTCGTGCGCTTAACTCGTATATCAAAGGTACGAATGGTAAGTCACAAGGTGTTGTACCGTTCCTTAAAGTTGCCAACGATACTGCCGTTGCAGTCAACCAAGGTGGTAAACGTAAAGGTGCAGTATGTGCATACCTTGAAACTTGGCACCTGGACATCGAAGAATTCCTAGAGCTTCGTAAGAACACGGGTGATGACCGTCGTCGTACACACGACATGAACACAGCGAACTGGGTTCCTGACTTGTTTATGCAACGTGTATTCGAAGATGCTGAATGGACACTGTTCACACCATCTGAAACACCTGATTTGCATGACCTAACAGGTGCAGAATTTGCTGAACGCTATGCTTACTACGAAGGCATTGCGAAAGAAACCAACATGCTACATAAGAAAGTCCGTGCGAAAGACTTATGGCGCAAAATGTTGTCTATGTTGTTTGAAACTGGTCACCCTTGGATCACATTCAAAGACGTATGTAACTTACGTTCACCACAACAACACGTTGGTGTAGTTCACTCTTCTAACTTGTGTACAGAAATTACGCTGAACACTAACGAAGATGAAATCGCAGTATGTAACTTAGGTTCAATTAACCTTGTACAACACGTTCAAGGCGGTGTGTTAGATCGTGAAAAGCTTGCTCGTACAGTTAAAACTGCTGTTCGTATGCTCGACAACGTGATTGACATCAACTACTACGCTGTTCCTCAAGCTCGTAACTCGAACTTGAAACACCGTCCAGTGGGTATGGGTATCATGGGCTTCCAAGATGCTTTATACGAAATGAAATTGGCTTATGGTTCTGATGCTGCGGTTGAGTTCGCTGATGAATCTATGGAAGTGATTTCTTACTACGCGATTCAAACATCTAGCGACTTGGCACTTGAACGTGGTACTTACGAGACATTTAAAGGTTCACTTTGGGATCAAGGTATCTTGCCAATTGACTCTTTAGATATCGTACAAAAAGCACGTCCTGACCGTATGTTCGAAGTTGACCGTACAACACGTTTGGACTGGGATACTTTACGTACTAAAGTTCAAAAAGACGGTATGCGTAACTCAAACGTGATGGCGATTGCACCGACTGCAACCATTTCGAACATTTGTGGCGTATCACAGTCAATCGAACCAACTTTCCAAAACTTGTATGTGAAATCTAACCTTTCTGGTGAATTCACAGTGATCAACCCGTACCTAGTACGTGCGTTAAAAGATCGCGGTCTTTGGGATTCTGTAATGGTCAACGACCTGAAACACTTCGAAGGTTCGGTTCAAAAAATTGCACGTATTCCTGAAGAGCTTAAAGCAATCTTCGCGACTGCGTTCGAAGTTGAGCCACGTTGGATTGTGGATGCTGCATCACGTCGTCAAAAATGGATCGACCAAGCTCAGTCTCTTAACCTTTACATCTCTGGTGCAAACGGTAAGAAACTCGATATGACGTACAAAATGGCATGGTTACGTGGTCTAAAAACCACTTACTACCTACGTGCATTGGGTGCGACGTCTGCTGAGAAATCAACCATCAATACTGGTGCATTGAACGCAGTTAAGCCTGCTACTGTTGCAGCACCTGTAACTGCTGTTGCGAAAGAAGAACCTAAAGCTGAAGTTGCTGCTGAAGAAGAAGGTTTTGGTCAAGCAGCTCCAGTGCCAATGGCATGTTCAATTGACAACCCTGATTGTGAAGCTTGTCAATAGGACTGACAGGTTTTAATCCCCCTAAATCCCCCTTTGTAAAGGGGGACTTCCTAAAACCCTTTTGGATTCAAGGAAGCCCCTCTTTTTTAAAGAGGGGTTTGGGGAGATTTAAAAATTAAAAATAAATAAAGGAATCCACCATGCCACATATGACGCATAACTATCAGTTAGGGTTAATTGCCTTGGTGGTTTCCTTTATTTTGACTTTTTATGTCCCGATCGCCTATTTCTGGTTCAAGGCATATAAATCGCGTAATCAAAATAAGTAGTGGGGATATTTGCTCTACCGAACAATTTTAGAGCAGTGATCGACAAAACTTAATTTTGCTTACACAAATTGAGCGTATAGTAGGACATCTCAGCGACGCTGGATGTCTATAAAAGATATAAAGCAACGAAGAGAGAACTGTTATGTCTATCCTAAGTTGGGACGATTTCGAAGATGATGAACCGAAACAAGCTGCACAAGCTCACCAGCCTGCGCCCGTCGAACCGCAAAAAACGACTGATTCGCAAGTGGTATCTAATGCACAGCACTCATCGCCGAATTTGGCAGCTGCACAACCCGCTCGAACCAGTACAAATCGACCAACAGATCCAACCGATCCGTTGGCAAGAGCATCTAACGCTCTAGAAAATCTAGACGTTGCACCTGGCTTAGAAGAGCTAGAAATGGGTGCTCAGCGTGTTCAAGTTGACGATAAAGCGATGATCAACTGCCGCGCTGACTTAAACCAACTTGTACCGTTTAAATACGAATGGGCTTGGCAAAAATATCTAGACGGTTGTGCAAACCACTGGATGCCGCAAGAAGTGAACATGAACCATGACATCGCACTTTGGAAGTCTGAAAATGGCTTAACCGAAGATGAGCGTACTATTGTTATGCGTTCTTTAGGTTTCTTCTCGACTGCAGATTCATTGGTTGCGAACAACTTGGTTCTTGCAATCTACCGTCACATCACCAACCCTGAATGCCGTCAGTACATCTTACGTCAATCATTTGAAGAAGCGATTCACACGCACGCTTACCAATACTGTATCGAATCTTTAGGTATGGACGAAGGCGAAGTCTTCAACATGTACCGTGAAATTCCTTCAGTGGCTCGTAAAGCGGCATGGGGTCTGAAATATACACAATCTTTAAGTGATCCTACGTTCAAAACAGGTACACCTGAAAACGACCAAATCTTGCTTCGCAACTTGATCGCGTTCTACTGCGTACTTGAAGGTATCTTCTTCTACTGTGGTTTCAGCCAAATCTTGTCTATGGGTCGTCGTAACAAGATGAATGGTGTTGCTGAGCAATTCCAATACATCTTACGTGATGAATCTATGCACTTGAACTTTGGTATCGACATGATCAACCAAATCAAGATCGAGAACCCTCACCTATGGACTGCTGAGTTCCAAGAAGAAATCATTCAAATGATTCTTGAAGGTACAATGCTTGAAATCGAATATGCTCGTGACACTATGCCACGCGGTGTATTGGGTATGAATGCAGGCATGATGGAAGAATACTTGAAGTTCATCTGTAACCGTCGTTTAAGCCAATTAGGTTTACCTGAACAATTTGCTGGTGTGAATAACCCATTCCAGTGGATGTCAGAAATGATGGACTTACGTAAAGAGAAGAACTTCTTTGAAACTCGCGTAACGGATTACCAAACTGGTGGTGCGTTAAGCTGGTAAGTAATTTTTGAAAAGCGGAATCAAATGATTCCGCTTTTTTTATTATATTTTATGGGGACTTAATATAATGAATAATACCGTAGATATTAATATTGATGTTTTAGAAGAAGAAGTAAAATCTTTAGTAGATGAACCAATACCAGCAAATATTATATTAGAGAAATATCAAAATACTTTTTTAACACCATTAGAAACATTAGAGACTAGTAGCTTTGCAAAATTTGTATCATCTCAAAAACTGAATTACACATTAAATAAAGAAAGTTCCGATGTAACTCTCTCTGACCATTTCTTCACAAGTGCAATATTATTCACACCTGAAGAAAAAGGTATTTACGAATTAACATACACGAATATTTTTGGAAAAAAACGAACAATAGTCGTCGATTCAGTAGATAAACAAGGTCGTGTAACCTTTTGGTTAAACGACATAGTTAGTAAATTTAATCTGAAAATTAATAATTCGAAATGGTTGGGCAGAAAAAGAGTAAACTTAACAGAGTTTAAAATTTGGGGGTTAGACTTTTCAGAATTCACAAATCAGATTAAAAAACTAAATCAAATTACAAATGATAGATCAGAGTACGAAGGTAAAATTGAAAATTTAAAGAATGAACTTACTAAGAATATAAACATCCTAAAAAACAAATTTGATGAATATCAAAATTTTTTAGATGAAAATGCTAGTTATGAGAGCGAACTAATAGAGAATATTAGTACATTAAAAGTAAATAGAGATTCGCTTCAAAAGAATATTGACCAGCTGAATATTGAAATTACATCTTTAGATTCTCAACTTTCAGCCAAGCAAAATCAACTTAGTAAACTTGAAAATGATTTTAATGAGTTATCTAAAAAAAGTAAGCTCTTATCAGATGGAAATGTTCGATTAGAAAAACGCCAACAAGAACTTGAAAAAAAGGTTAATACATTTACAGACACATTAGAAGGATTTAATGATCGTGCAAATAGAACAAAACTAACATATGGAGCATTGTCCATCATCCCCATGATCATCCTTAGCTTTTTAATCATATTATCGTGGGATACATTAAAAACGTTTAGTCAATCTACAGCATTAGCTACTTTCGAGTCTGCCTGGATTGTTTTAATACAACGAATTCCTTTTACACTTTTAGTAATTACTCTCGCATCAATGTGTATCGCTTTTATCTATAAAATGGTACGCCACCTAACAGAGGTACAACAACAGGAATTAAACCTCGCTAAAATCAGCATGCTAGCCAAAGATGTGGCTGATAGTGTTTATTCAAATTTACCTGAATCAGCCTTACAAAAAATACGAGCAGAAAAAAAACTTGTTTTAATTCGTGAGTTTATGAACTCAGAATATATTCGTTATCAACAATTTATAGAAAAGGAAAAAAACCTGTCGAACAAAACTATTAAGTTTATTCCATTCAATGGTATTTTAAAAAATTACGTACCATTCTTGAAAAATATAGATTCAAATCCTGCTGATAAATAAAAAATCCCGCTTAAAGCGGGATTTTTTAAATCACTGTAATGTTTTTCAAATAACTTTTCGAGAAGAACAATCGCAGTGCATATACCACTGCCATCGCAAATATTGCATAACCTGCGGGTGTGATAAACAACGGAATACACAAAACAATCACCACGGTTAAAGGATATAAAAGTTTTCTAAACCCACTTTGATGATGCAATTCATGGAGTAAATATAAACTTGTCGTATAAATCACGAGGCTGATCGCCACAAAGTAGCTTTCTTTTTCAGAACTAATCAGCGCCTCATGCGAAACCACATCGACTGCGGCAGCTAAACTAGCACCAATCGCCGCGATACTAATAAAGACAAAGAAATGTCCATACCCCCAAGTAAATGCCATTTTTCGGCTATTTAAACGCTCTGCAATACTGGTATCAAAATAAGACCACCACATAGTGAACATCATCATCAGGCCGCCTACCATCAAAAAGATCAGTTCAGTACTAAAACGCTGATTCGTTAATGCATCGGTTATGGCAATCGAGCATCCGACAATAGATTCGCCTAAAACAATAATGGTGAGCAGTGAATATCGCTCAGCAATATGATGCGCATGCCAAGGTGTACGGCTTGCAGCCTCTGCAAAAACTGGCACAGACAGTTCAGCAATTGCGAGCAAAATGAAAAGATAAACTGTGAAATGCAGCGGTGAAAAATGAAAGAACAGCCACCCGACTTGTACCAGTATGATTCCAAACGCATAGCGTAATGCAGTTTTCCGACGGGACAGATCATGCTTTGCAACGCGAAACCACTGCGTAACTAAGCCGAGACGCATAATGGCATAACCAATCACAATTACGTCAAAATCCTGCTTTTGAAAAGCGCTTGGAATACCAGCAGCAATGACCAAAGAGCCAATAATCTGAACAAAAGTTAAGATTCGATAGAGCGCATCATCATTATCATACGCCGAAGCAAACCAACTAAAGTTCATCCACGCCCACCACAAAGCAAAAAACACCATGCCATACAGCGTTAAACCCTGAGCCAAATGATTTTCAACAATGGCATGATGCAGTTGCTGCCCTGCTGTTGCGATCGCGACAACAAAGATCAAGTCAAAAAGCAATTCTAAAGAGGTCGCGACACGATGATGCTCATGTGGATCACGTGGGTGCAAAGGTTTGAGCCACTGACTAGGGAATAAAAATGATTTGGACATAGCATTCAGCTTTATTGTTTTCTGTCTGAATTTTTTCAAAAGCCTGAAATAGTTACAAGGTCGATTACATAAATCAGATGAGATACAGTTTTCTAGAAAAGGGATAATGGCTTTAAAACCTACTTAAGCGTTAGATATTTCAATCGTGGAAGTAAAAATTCAAAGTGACAAAACTGCGAAAGACGTTTAAAACAAAAACTCGATAGATCGATGTGTTTTTTTATATCTCAGCTATATTTTTCTCTAAATTTTAATGACATACTGCTAGCCACTAAAAACAATAATGAAACCTAAAAGTGATGTTAAAAGAAAAATTAGCGTCTTTTCCTGACGCAGTTTGGGTACAGATCCATTATGATCAAATGCAAGTTTTAACGCGTGATCATCAAATTGTAGCTGAACAAAACTGCCCTTTGGCGTTTATAGAACGCGGAAGTTTTGTCCGAAACTATCATGTTGCAGAACAGTGCTTCAACCAACTCATACAACAGATCCACTTCAAGTGGTATGAGTTTGGACAGCCGGTTATTTTTATTCAGTTAAAAGAACGCTTAAGTGAAGAAGTCAGCGCACTCGAGCTACAAGCCATTCAAGAAATGGCTCTAAGCGCAAATGCACATTTTGTATTTGTCTACGATAAACATGGCATCGCACTCGAAGCAGAAACCATCAAAAATGATGAGTCACCTTTGCTCAAATGGTTTTTCTGTGGGCTGATCTTGCTCATTTTGCTGATTATCTTTAAATAATCAGCATCATTCATTAGGTTCGGTGCAACTACGACACTTTCTGCTGCTGCAATTGCTCAATACTCGAAATCAAATCGTTAAAACGATCAATCACCAAAGCCGGTGCAGCCGTTTGAATTTCTTCTGCGCTACCATAACCATAGCTCACAGCAATACTCGGCACAGCATTACGGCGTGCGCCTAAAATATCGTACTCACGGTCTCCCACCATCACACATTCTTTTGCATCCAACTGTTCTTGCTGCAAAATGTATTCAATTAAATCGCCTTTGTTGGTTCGCTCACCGTTCAGTTCACTGCCATAGATCACAGTAAAATATTTTGCCAAATCAAAATGTTCTAAAATTTGGCGGGCATAGACCGTCGGCTTTGCTGTAGCGACGTACAAGTGAAAGCCTTGCTGTTGTAAAGTTGCTAGAGTGTCGGCAACCGCAGGATACACTTTATTTTCAAATAAGCCGGTAACGGCAAAGCGCTCGCGATAACCAAGTAAAGCCTGATCTGCAAGTACATTATGCAAATCGACATTGAGGATTTTGGCCAAAGAGGCTTTCAAAGGTGGTCCAATGATCCAATCGATATTGGTCTCATCCGAAATGGGATGTCCAATTTTCGCCAGTCCATAGCGTGCTGAAGTGGTAATGCCTACTTTTGGATCTGTTAATGTTCCATCGAGATCGATCAATATATTCTTAATCACAGCTTTTACCTTATCCATTCACTTCTGCAAAAATACTATCGAGTGTTCGCTCAAAGTTGCCTATACTATCGCAAATTTTGTTTAATAAGGACATCATTGTGCGCCCTACTGTACTGTGCTTTTCAGGTCTTGACCCTTCAGGTGGTGCAGGACTGCAAGCGGACATTGAAGCCATTGGTCAAAGTGGTGCACATGCTGCCATTGCGTGTACAGCATTAACCGTTCAAAACTCACAACAAGTGTATTCGTTTGAAGCGACCTCTCGTGAGTTATTGCTGGCTCAAGCACATGCCGTCGTCGGTGACCTCCCTATTCGCTGTGTAAAATCAGGAATGTTAGGAACGACTGAAAATATCGCGGCTCTCGCTGAGTTTTTACGTGAACATCCCGAATATCATTATGTTCTCGACCCCGTTTTAGTTGCCAATAGTGGTGGTTCTTTGGGCGATCAAGCAACGTTGGTCAAAGCCTTTGCGGAATTGATTCCGCTTGCCACTGTGCTTACACCTAATACCGTAGAATTACGTGCGCTCACAGGTGAAGAGGATATCTCTAAAGCAACTGCGCAACTTTTTGCGATGGGTGCTCAAGCGGTATTAGTAAAAGGTGGGCATGAAAATACGCCAGACTATATCCAAAACTCGTTGTATGTTCAGGGTGAATTAGTTTCTGAAACCCGTTGCCCACGACTGGATGGGGAATATCACGGTTCGGGCTGTTCATTGGCGAGTTTTATTGCAGGGCGTTTAGCCTTAGGTGATGAGCTCAAAACAGCTGTTCATCATGCCGAAACATGGCTATTTGGTGTGTTGAAAATCGCTGAATCGCCAGTTGTCGGCGGACAAAAAATTCCAAAACGTTTTTAACTTTTCTCGGTTATTTATTTAAACCCGATAGAATAAAACGCTGCATCATTTAAAGCCCTGAATATCAGGGCTTTTCAAATTAAGAGTCGAGTTGAACGCGATAGACCAAGGTTGGAATTTCCCACGCACCACCAGCAAATCCTTTGCACTGTGTGGTTTTTGCCATATAGGTTTGGATAAAACGCTGACCATTCCACGACCACTCCCCCGTACTATGACAGTCACCAATGCCTCGCCCACGTTGATTGGAAAAAATTTGCCCTTCGCTAAAACCACTTCCAGAAAAGGTCACGGATTGTTTGATTTGCTTTAAGTTGCGATCCATCAACCAATAACCATTACCACTATTATATGCCCCACGCCAACATGGCACTTCGACCAAGGCATTTTTCCCATTGATTGGAAACACCACGACCCGATCATCCTCTAAAAAATTTGCATCAAAGAGTTGAGGACAATCTTCCACTGTCGTTTTCTTCTTTATCAATCCAAATAATTGTTTGGCGGTGGGCGCATTGACGGCATACCGTGTTTGTAAGCCTTTACTGTAATTTTGAATATTCACTTTCGGAATACTTTTCGGTTTGAGTACATTAACCGAACTGCTATTGGCTTTACGTAATAATGCTGAATTTGTCCCTATTCGCTTTTGAAAATCATCCATACGGAGCAAAACCGCACTAGCACCTTGTACGGACAATAACCATGTTTTGTTGTTGCCTTTCCACACAATCGGTTGATTGGCTTGTAAGGCTTGAATCAGTTTTTGAGTTTGAGCTGCACTTAACTGACCTTCCGCAGTTTTGGCATCAAGCTGCACAGTTCCCTGATTTTTACCTAAAATATAAAGTTGAAGCGGTTTATTTGCCGCACTTAACGTTTCAGGATCGAGTTTCACTCGTGCGCTGACTTGCGCTTGAGCGCCCGCAGCACGTTGTAATAATACAGAAATAGCGGGCTGATTGCCCTCCGCTTGATAACCTGCAACGCGACAAGTCCCCGTATTATCACAAGCGATTTCCCAATCCTTATGTGAAAAATAATTTCCTTGAATTTGAGCAAAACTCACACTACAACCCAATGCAGCAACGTAGCCCAATAAAAGTTGCCAGATGACATTATTTTTGTTCATGTCTTTGGCTCGAATAATTATATTAGAGCCATCTTAGAATGCTTTTCACTGAAACTCCAGTTTAAATGGATCTGCTACATGATTTAAATTTATAGAGATGAATCATTCAGTTGCTGTATCTCTTCACATTTTTTTCGTTTCGCATTTTCATCACTGAGCGTATTCATCAAATCTGCCGCTAGGTCTTTTAAAAGACTCATATCATCATCGGTCATTTGATTCGGCTGCCGATCTAAAACACAGAAACTTCCCAATGCCACCCCATTACGGTCTCTAAGTGCAACGCCTGCATAAAAGCGAATGCGGTTATGCATCAATTCAGGTAAATGCGCAAAGCGTGGGTCACGTTGTAAGTCTTCAATAATCAAGCGTTCATTTTGATACACCAAATGGCTGCAGATTGAGTCTTGTTTCGACTGGCGCACCTGCATCGGTTGCTCGGTAGCCTGAGCCAAAGGGCTACCTGGAGTATAGACCCAGTCTTGCTTGACCCAAGAAATTTGCGCATATTTCACATCGAAGGCTTGTCGAGCTTCTTCAATATATTGTTCAAAGATCGGTAAATTCCGCTCATCCAAAACATTCAGTTCTTCTAATGCTTTTAAGCGCTGCACTTCAACACTAGGATCAGGCTCATCCAACCAAGATTCACCCTGCTTCAATTGAAAAGCTTCAATGGTTAATAACAAGTCATTCATATTATTGACCACTGCATCGACGGTGAAATTTTCTTTGATCGCATCTAATTGGGATATATCATCACAGCTCCACAGTGCAAAAATCAGTTTTTTATCTGGAAACTGTGCCTTAAAAACATGGCTTAAAAGGCGAATTTGAGCTTCGGGTGCTGTATGGAAAATCGAAATACATACGATCTGAATATCCTCTTGGATATCATCCATACTTTGATGCTGATTTTGAATCAATACGTCGCTAAATGCCTGAGCCGGAATACCCCTTAAACTTAGGCCATGCGCCAACATAGCCGATACTTGAACATCAATTTCCCAACGTGCGCCGATACATAACACCGCTGCTTTCTGACCCAGCGGTGAAACTGGATATGCCCGCTGAAAACTATGATTAAACAGTTTTAATCCCTGATGTAAGCGTAGTCGATGCTCTGCACTAGCCTCGGTGTTGTGTCCGCTCGAAAAAATCCGTATGGCTGGAATCGCCACTTTGGCATAAAACGCATTGACCCGACGTGCCTTAATTTCATCCGTAGCATCTTTCGGTAACTTTTCAGCAATAAAAGTCTGTGCTACATCCATGGCATCTTGCACATCATCAGCGACCAATCGCTGATAAAAGCGCTCATGCGGCGCCAATGCAGGTGTACTACCGATCAGGGTTTTAATAAAACCTAAGGATGGCACATAGCTCGAAAGCACCAATAAACACGCGGTTAAAGGTGTCGATAAAATTAAACCAATTGGCCCCCACACCGCCGTCCAAAACATGGCGGCAATGATAATGGCTAAGGTTGAAAGTCCAGTACTTTCCCCATACAACCAAGGCTCAATAATATTATTACTGACCAATTCCAAGAGCAGGATTAAGCCGACTGTCCACAGCACCATATTCCATGTGGGATCTACCGCAAAAGCCAAGGCGATGGGAAAAATCGCAGAAATCATAGGGCCGACATAGGGAACGAAGCGCATCACAATCGCCACCATTCCCCACATAATTGCTGCCGGCACACCAATAAACCAAAGTCCCAAGGCCATCGGAATACCGTAGGTCACATTCACCATCAGCTGCATACGTAAATATTTACCGATACGATTGGCCGCTTCATCTAGTGCGTCTGTTCCGATATTTAAATTTCCGCCCAGCAGCTTGAGGAAACGATCATGCAAATCTTTCCGATTGACCAAAATCAGAATCACAAATAAAAATACAATACCTGCGGTTGCCAAGGGATTGAGCACCCGCTCGCTCCAAGCCATGACCGCTTCAGCCGTGGTTTGTTGTTGCCCCACCACTTTCACTTGTTGCACTTTAGGATTTTTCTCTTCAGGAACCACATCATCTATCGAATTTTCAACAGTATCTATGGTGGTTTTTGCGCCATCCCAAACACTCGGGCCGCGTGCAAATTGACGAATAGAATCCATTTTTTTTTGAATTGTGCCGTGATATTGCGGTAATTCTTGGCTTAATTGCCCCAATTGATAACCTAAATAAGAGGCCGCGCCGGACAAAATCGCCAAAGCTAAACCGACCACAATAAATATAGATGGCATCTGTGGAAGTCCCCAACCACGAAGTTTCATCACCAGAGGATCAACTAAAAAAGCCAATAAAATTGCGAGTGCCAATGGAATAAAAATATCTTTGCCAAGATATAAGGCGGCAATCAGCAAACTGCCGATGATAAATCCTGCCGTGATTCGAATCACTTTATGTAAGTCTGCAGGGGGCATCTGCTTCGATGCGTTCAGATCTTGCAAGCCTTGCTTTTGACCTGATGGTGATGATTCAAAATCTTGCGCTAATTTATTATTTTTATGATCCATTTTCTTATCCTGAACGATGGTCATTATTTTTTAATTTAGGCTGAAGTTTTAGGGCTGCATACGCATTTCATGTAATGATTTGCAAAGAAAAAAACAGAGCTTCATAGCTCTGTTTTCATACTGCTTTTTGAGAAGAATTAAAAGGTAATCACTTTACTTTGATGAGTCACAATATCCACTGGAACAGAAATATGTTGATGAACGATCTTCCATTGAGACTGCGTTTTTTTCATCCCAATGGTGTTACGACACCACGAGATCCCTGGCGTTGGTATTCCACTCTTATCATCAATTTTGGAATAACAGTGCAGAAAGGCAATATCAGGTTCTGCATGGATGACCAGTTCCCGCCTAAACACCTTTAAACCTTCACGAAAATACTCTCTATAAAATTCCCACATTTTTTGATATGCCATTAAGCCCCGCATTTCACAACTGGCATCAAAAAAGTTCACATCTGCTGCGCAGGATTCAGCAATGTTTTCAATTTTCAATTGGCAGATGACCTCATCCCAATTGGCTAAAAATTGCAGAATTTCGTCAGCGGCCTGTTGGTCACCGACTATTTTGATTTTATCTTGCATCTCTGGCACCTATTTCTTTTATTTTTTATGAAGCATTATTCTGTGAGGCGTTTGGAAGTTGAATTTCAACGATCTTCCAGCTCCAACCTCGGCGTTGCATCCTAAATACGGTATATGTTGCTTCGCTAAGGCCTTGGAGCGGTACATACAGATCAAATCGATTCCAAGCACTATAGCTTGCTTTGGGTTCAAGGGACTGGCTTTGTTTTAAAGCGACTGTAGTTGGAGTTGCATCCTTTTTGGATGATGTTGATGTATGAGGATGTTCTGCGACCTTATTTTCAGCATGAGTGAATAGTTCAATCCCTGAGCTAATCATGCTCGGATCGGTTAGTTGGGTTATTTCTGGTAATTGGATCGACTCTTTTAATGCTTTGCCTTGTAAAAGCAGCATGATACTGTTTGGATTGACCAGACTGTCGACCAGCGTTGCACTGAGGACTGTGCTGAGCTGCCCACCCCACGACTGAGCGAATTCGGGTAAATGCTGCATCCCAGTTTTCTGTTGAATGAGGTCTTTAACTTGTGGTTCTAGACTCGATTTGACTGCGGCAAAATCGATATATTGAGCAATTTTTTCAGGTTGATTGTGCTCATAGGCTTGACGTATTTGGTACAGCACCCAATACGGAGACGCAATCATCCAACCCAAGACGATGATCAAGATCGCAATGAGCCCATAATACAAAATATGATTCTGCTTATTCATCGTTCACCACTCTAGCCAGTGAAGTTGTGGTACTTCCTTGTACCGTTAAATAAGCCTGATCTAGATTGAATAGCGTCCAACCCAACAGCACTTATCTGAGAACCATATTGCTTTTGACCTAGTGATTTTAATGAGCCATCAGGGTTTATTCCCTTTCAACTATCTCTATCAGGTTATTGCAAATTTAAACTGTTAGATCTTTAATTTGGGTACTTGCACCATTGGTTTTAACTGATTCAATGCCTTTATCTCGCGATTGCTCACTGGCATAAAATTGGCTAGTTCCAATAATTTGATGGTTTGCCGCTTTCAAATTGAAATAAGGTTTGCCATTTTTGGCTGTCAGTCGTTCAAAACGGCTGTCATCTGCACTGTTCTTTTGTACAGACTCAATCCCGTTTTGTGCTGATGCTTTCGCTTTGTATAATTCACTCGTTAAAATGATTTCACCGTTACCCGCTTTTAAAACAAAACGGAACTGCTGATCATTAGAGTGACTGATCTCGTACCATCCCGACATAGGTTACCCCTTCATTTTCATTGTTTTATCTATTATTCGATCAGGATTTGTTGTTGGAAATTCAACCTGATCTACAGAATATAAATGAACTCGGTCACATTTTTCAATGTCTTTTTTGATCAGTATAAAGCTCAAAATTTAATCGAAAAGGGATTTTTTAATAAATAATTCCAATAAAAAATAATCCGACCGAAGTCAGATTTCATCATTTTTACAGCATGATGTATTTCAAAATATATGCGCGTTTCTGCATGTAATGAATGTCTTAAGAACTCACGATCTGCTTTGAATACGTCGCTTTATTCATTTCTAAAATTTCCACACAAAGTTGCACTTCTACTACTGAAGCTGTGACATGTTGTTTCAGCACGTCCAATAACAACAATGAAATTTGCTTTTGCACTTCGACCGTTCGACCCGTCAATAATGAAACTTTGGCATGCATATACGCATGTTGAGCGTGTTCATCCAAGCCCACAACAAAATCTTGCTGAGCTACGGCACGGCTCTTAATATCATTGATGGCACTCACATGACCCGATTCAAATAAGGCAGCGTTTAGCGCTTTAAGTAAAGGTCGAGCTTCGACGTCAAGGTTATTGGAATATTCCAAATGAATATGCGGCATAGTAAAGACATTTCAAACCTGTAATGCGTCTATTATGCAGGCTGAAAAGTAAAATCTATAGCGGATTAGATATCAATTTCATGTTTAAGTAGACATCCTAAGCCAAGTGTTGACTTCGCTTAGGATGCTTGAAGGTTGCTTTAGAGCGAACAAAAACGAAACTTAAACTTTTTTCACGTATTCAGATTTGAGTTTCATTGCTCCTATACCATCAATTTTACAGTCAATGTCATGACCATCTGTTGCATCAGCTAAAAAACGGATATTTTTAACTTTTGTGCCCACTTTCACCACTGAAGATGAACCTTTAATTTTAAGGTCTTTCACCACAGTAACCGTGTCACCATCGATCAATACATTGCCATTGGCATCTTTAATCACTAACTGTTCATCTGCAGCGCTTTCGCCCTCACGCCATTCGTGTGAGCATTCAGGACAAATCAGTAAATCACCATCATTATAGGTATATTCAGAATTACATTGGGGACAATTGGGTAAAGACATAAAAGACCTCAAAAAAAGATGGACGCAAAAATCCATAAAAACTTAATATAACATTTTTATGTATTTCATAAACTTAAAAACCATAAATTTCGTATGGTTTAATCACCTTGTGAAGGTCGTAAATTTCACAACGCTACAGTACTTGAAGGTTTAAATTTTAGATCTCTAATGAGGTATTTAATATTAACGCTTTTAAGATATGCGCATGATTTTTATCCGTATGTTTAGCTGCTGTGAGTAAGGTTAGTGGCTCCTCTTTTTCCCATGCCCGCAGTTGTTCCAACTCGGCTTGATGTGGCTGTATTTCTTGCAAATAGCGCTGTTTAAACTCGTCCCAACGAGAAGCCATTGCCTCATCTTGATGATACCAACGACGTAAATCTGTAGATGGCGTCAATGCCTTCGGCCACAAATCTAGCTCTGCGCTCACTTTACTGATACCACGCGGCCACAAGCGATCGACCAAAATGCGTTTACCGTCGTCTGGGCTTATCTCATCATAAATACGTTTAATGTGTACAGTCATTAAGCCCTCCTTCGCCTATTTATAGTTTTTCGATCATTCTTCAGATTATTCATCGGGGATCGCTGGATTCACTAAAAAAGCCAGCAACTGTAAAGACTCCTGCCACCCCAAATAACAGGCATCAGGTGGAATAACGCTCGGCAACCCTGCCTGTACAATCGTCACTTCGGTTCCTACGGAGACCGCTTTAAACTCAACAGTGACTTCGATTTCACCAGCTAACTCTGGCATATCAAATTGGTCTGTATAGCGCAGTAAATGATTCGGCACGACTTCATGATAATCACCATGAAAAGCGTGTGTGGTTCCCGTTGAAAAATTTTGAAACGACATGCGGTACGAGCCACCTACACGCACATCCAAATGCTACACATGGGCAGTAATCCATGTGGTCCCCTCCATTCACCAAAGCATCTGGCTCCACAAAGGCATGATAAACGCGCTCTACAGGCGCACTAAAAACACGATGTAATCGAACAGTATTGCTCATGATGATGTCCTTTTGTCATTGTTTTCACTGAATCATCCACATGCATTCACCCTCGCTTTATCGTCCATTTTTATCACACTGAAACGTTCTAAATGAGACAGCTTTGAGACGTGCGAGAAAGGTCATTGCTGTTCAATACTATAGCGAATCCTACAGATTGATCCCATCACTTTAACGCAATGCCGTGTTATATTTTGTGAGCTGCATTCATATTGATTTGGATTAAAAATATTGAAAAATCAAAATTTTACACAATTTTTCTAAAATTTAAATAATAAAAAACCCAGTTAAATCACTGGGTTCTTGTTGCTAACGATACAATAGTTAGACTTAACTCAATTGTGCTTCATCTTCATCCAGATCATCATCTTCATAGATATAAGCCATACAACCCCAGCCGTCATATTCGCCCGAATGTTGTTCCGCAATTTTTATAAACCACTGCTCTAAATCAACGATATCTTCATAATCAGGTTCCATGTAGACATAGACCGTGATAATCCATTCCAGGCGATCTGATTCTTCATCTTGGAACAATGAAATTTTTTGCTCTTCTTTCAATAAGTACAATGCACACTGTTCAGCCTGCTCTTGGGTCGAAAAGGCAATTGAATATTCGATTTCGTGCGGCACAGATAAATCGTCACCATCTTGCTGCATCTGCCACAGCACATTGCCATTATCATCATCTGGAAATTGTTTAAAATCACGAGTCATTGTGCGTTTCCTTATCGTTTATGAATTTTATTCTATTGACTTAGATTAACGGATAATTGTTGCAATTTGCATTAGCGAAATATCTTTAATCATAAAAAAAGACCGCCGAAGAGATCTTTCTGATAACAATTCAAATTAAACTGCAACGTCCATATTGGCCTGAGTTTCTTTGAGATGTAAAACCAAAGCAGCCATTTTCAACTCTTCTAAGCGTAACTGAAGATAACTGTCGAGTACCTGTGCCTGACTAAAATGTACACCATGCGCATTGAGCAAGGTGAAATCATCCGCCAAAGCCTGCAATAGCTCACCTAAGTTTTTGGTATTTAATTGGGCTAAATACAAATCAGCACGACTATTAAACACCAATGTAAATAATTGCATCGCAGCCAAACGACGTTCTTCATCGACATAATTACATTTTGCAGTCGATTGCTGCTCCATTGCATCAATCATTTTGCAACGTACCGCAGTCAAATTTTGGTTTGCCGCAGATTCATTCATGCCATCCATCAGCTGATCTAAAATACTCTGTAAAGGTAAAAAGAATGCTGACTGATAGCCCCGTATTTTGTTGTCCAAAGCACGGTTGATGTTTTCCAAATGCTGCTGATCCAGCGCTTGGCTATACAAACCCTTTAACTCGGCACGGGCTTGTTCCTGTATTTGTGATTTAGCTCTTTCTTGATATTTGCTCAAATACTGACGCACTTGTTCGATCTGTGCGCGAATATCATTCAACATGATATCGGCATTGGCTTTGGTGACTTCCACCAAACCATCAGCCTGTAAAGTTCGATACTCAACATATTGTTCAATATCCACAATATGTTGATATTTCGCTACTTTATCGACTTGGATTTTTAAGCCACTGTTTTGAATGCGTAATTGACTGATTTCATAATTCAGTTCATCTTGTTGCGACTCTGTTTCAGCCAGTTTTAACCGCGCACGATCGAAGTTTTCCTGCAGTGAACGTAGGGTTTTATCATTTTTCAATTTGCGGTTATAAACAAAAAGGAGAGCCACAATTAATAGGATGATAAGGACGATTAAAGCAATATTGATCATTTGCCAATCCTCAAAATAAGCTTCAATAATTTAAGTTTATTCCCCAAAACAAACCCAAGTTACAAAAGTTAAAATCAATGATTCATTTCATATTAGCAGAATAAATGCAAAAAACCGTATTTACCTGACCAAATACACACTTGCACACAATTTAACTAAAATACTGTTTTAAATCAATTTAATAAAATATTTTTCATATTAAAAAATAATCAATCAATATCCTTTAGGAAATATAATAAAACTTTAAAAATGAATTTTATTTACTAAAAGATACAAATGAATTTAATATCAATCTTTCTAAATTTTTCACACACTTTATAGAGATATTTAAATTATTTATATATCCCCAGAATTGGGGATATGGCGTATATCATGTTTCATATTTAAGCAGAAAAACTAATTTAAAGCTGTAGATATGCAGCGCATAGTATGCGTCCTAAAGATATCAATTCAACACAGCAGGTTTTATGAACGGTGAGCATTCACATGAATATGCTTTAAAATTCTGCCGCGCAATGAATATGAACAGCTTGTTGGGTTAAGGGCTGGGTAAATGCCAGATCGCAAGCATGTAAAGCCATCCGTCCGAGTGAGCTCTGTTTTGCATTTGGGTGATACAGTTGATCCCCTGTAATTGGATGCCCAATATGCATCATGTGTACACGTAGCTGATGAGAACGCCCTGTCACTGGTGTTAATAATACTCGGCTAATATCCTTGCTTGCGTCATAGCTGATGGCTTGATACAAGGTTTTTGAAGGTTTGCCCAATTCAAAATGCACCATCTGTCGTGGGCGATTTTCCCAGTCCGTAATGAGGGGCACTTCAACACTACCCTCACCTTCGAGTTTGCCTTGAACCAAAGCCACATATTGCTTTTGAACCGTCCTCGCTTGGAACATTTTACTCACCGCCACTTCTGCATCGCGGTGTTTCGCAAACATCAAAATGCCTGATGTTGCCATGTCTAAACGATGGGTAATTTTTGCAGCAGGATACTGCTCCAAAACACGAAGATAGGCACTGTCATGATGCTCAGGCAAACGTCCCGGAACCGACAACAATTCCGCTGGTTTTTCGATGACAACCAAGTCTGCATCTTCATACAAAATACGTAGAGGACCTTGAGGCGGCGCATAGACAAAGTTGGGATCTAAAGGCATGGACAGACTGTGTACTGGGAGAATGTCGGCAAAATAACAACTGACTAATTCGCTGTCAATCGACTTTAACCGATCAGGTCTAACCCTAACGATTATTGGTCCCCAATTTACCAAAGGCTGGTGCTAATGAATGAGATAAATCATCCTCCAGTAACTGTAAGATGCTTGCACTCGTGGTTGAAGGATACTGATGTAGTGTGATGCGATATTCGCCCTGAAACCACTGTGACAAATGCAAGGCATAGGTTCGTTTAGGCCCAAAACCTAAATGCTGTTTTAAACGACTCTTTATACCTGTCCGTGATGATCCGACATACAAAATGTGATTGGGTTGATTTAACTTGGCACAGGCATGGGTTCTCAATGCCTTAAATGCAGCATAGTCCTGATATGTCTGCTGTATATCGCCACCAACCTGCTGTATCACATAAATATAATGTGCGTGTTGAGTAAGATCATCAAAACTTGAAAACTCAAATATACGCTCAGCTTTAGTCTGCTGTGCCTGCAGACAATCCTGTATCAATTGATCAAGATAACCCATAACAAAATTATTTAAAATTTAGATAGTTAAGCATAACAACTTTGTGAAAAAGGACAATCCGAAGCTTAGATTAAGTTTGAGTTGTTCTGCGTGATATTTATTACATCAGCAATGATCAAAGTGTGTTGGGAATACATGCGAAGTTTGGAATTTTGAAAAAGATGGAAGGATTTATTATTCGTTTGAATTCTTTAAAATTTTTTAGGGTGTAAGAGAAAACAGTGTTGTTTACTTCAACTATCATCACTTTGTAAGTCATGATCTTATAGCCTATAAACTTCTGGTTTATAGCGTCCTAAGCTGAATCGAGACCTTTTGGGTGAGTACTGTACACGTGTTTTGCACCACTGACAGCATGCTACTCTTTTCAATCTCTGTAACACCCTTGAGATATATAGTAGTGATATCGAAGAGGGATTGTTTCCCTGAAAATTACTGTTTTTGGCTTATTTTAAAAATATTTTTCACATTTAAAGATATATTGAAAATATTTTCTCCTTGTATCATTTTTTAGCATTTTTTCCATCTTATAAATGACTTTTTCCGAGAATTTCCGCCACAACTTAGTACTCAAACAACAATTATTTATGCTGTTCAAAGCAAACTATTACTTCTTTTTACTCATTTCAGACAGCAAATCCAGCTGAATTTCCTGAATCTTGGCAAGACGATCCCATTGATGCATCAACAAATGATCTATCTTTTCATGTAAATGGCGAATTTCTAATTCAGCTTTTAAATTCACCTGATAATCATTCTCCGAACGCATGCGGTCTTTAGCTTCTTGACGGTTCTGGCTCATCATAATAATGGGCGCTTGTATGGCAGCGAGGCAAGACAACATCAAATTCAGCAAAATAAAAGGATAAGGATCAGCAGGATGCTTCACCATCACCACAGTATTGACTAAAATCCACACCGCTAAAAACAATGTAAAACAAATAAGAAATGCCCAGCTACCGCCAAATGTTGCAATTTTATCCGCTAGCCTTTCGCCAAAACTCCACTGCTGATCCAGCTTTTCTTCAACATTTTTGCTAATCAGATCATGCTGCTGCATGCTGTTCAGCACCTCATATTCTAAATTGGAGACTTCGCCTTGTTCGGAGTTCAGAATTGACTGCACATACTGCATACGGTATTTGGTTAAATCAGTTTGGCATATATAGTCCTGAGCACCAGATTCAGGAAAATCCTGAGCAATTTCTTCTGTAATGACTTTACGCACGGTTCCCATTGGAATCATATTTTTCAGTGGGAAACTTTTTTTGCACACCAAACAAGTACGGCATTCTACTTTCCCGTTCATTCTTGCCTTGCCCAATTGAATTTTATGTTCTTTTGAGCATACTGTTTTGCCTAAATTTAATGCAAGCAGCTTGTGCTTTTACACCCAATATTTTTTATGATTTAAGCTTATTTTAGATAGTGCAATGCAATGTAGGGGGTTAAATTCAAAAGTAAAATACCAATTTTATAGACAGCCATTCCACCATAATGAATAGCGTCAAACTGCTGATCGCTCAACTTAAACCACTGCCCATGCAGGCGTTTCATCCAATCTTTAGCAAAGACAAATACCACAAACCAAATGATTAAAATCAGATAGTTAATCACTAAGCTATACAGCAAGAAATCGCTTAAATGACTCAAGTTCATGGCAAATCTCCTAAGCGTATTTTTATCCTTAGTTTATGCCCCTTTCGAGCAATTGAATATTGCTTTTAAATTTCCGCTTAGATTTGGACTATTTTTAAGAGAGATGCCTGACGATCTTTGAGCTTGTGCTGATTTCACTGGTGTGGTTTGTTTTGTGCAGATTAAAGGAGTAATGATTCATTATTCTTTTTTATTTTGGCTTAAATTTTTGGGGTGGTATAAGAGAAAACAATGTTGTTTACTTCAACTATCATCACTTTGTAAGTCATGATCTTATAGCCTATAAACTTCTGGTTTATAGCGTCCTAAGCTGAATCGAGACCTTTTGGGTGAGTACTGTACGCGTGTTTTGCACCACTGACAGCATGCTACTCTTTTCAATCTCTATCACACCCTTGAGATATACTTTAACCAAAGGGCATCGGGATTAATTTCCTAAGTTTTTCTAATTTTCTGCAAATTCAGCAAATTTTTTCAGCCATTTTAGGTTTGGCAGGATATTTTATCTTTTCAGCTCATTTCAGCGTTTTTTATCTGCAGATTTGCCCAATTATAAGAAAATTTTCTTTCACAACAGACCAAACGTCCAAACACAGCGTCAAATTTTAAAATATATCGCCGCTGAACATTCCCCCTCCGCTTCAATTATCTACATTGATTATGACTCACAAAACACCGCTCAGTGAGTAACTAATGATCTAGATCTATCTTTGTTCTACTTATTGAACTGATGTTACGCAGTAACATCAGAAGCGCAATTTGCTTCAAATAAATGAACGATACGCGGTAACGTCATTCGCAAGTGTTTTAGACAGGGCTACTTTTAATCAAAAATGTTTTTGCGATACTGTGAATAATTTGACGGTAATGAGCGAGTTTTGTCGGTGAGGTGCATTGCACCGCAAGATGGTTTCCTTGCGAAGCTTTGCTTCTCATTTTGCCGAATGAGAAACAACGTTTCGTAAGAGTACCTCCAGCCGAAGGCTAATCCCTTTATTCAATCCCTAGATATAAGACACCGTCGAATAGAATTAAAAATCATTTTAAAAATGCAAAACTACTTTTAAGTGTGTAACATCAGTTATTTAATGGATGATCTATTCAACGAGGTATTGGTCAATGAACTAAATAGCTTTGTACCCACTGTGCGCTAAACCACCAACCACTACATGCCGCCATACCACAGAGTAAATTGGCCAAAATTTTATTCATTCGACTGAGGTCTGATGTATATATTTTGAGATTGA
This sequence comes from Acinetobacter sp. YH12152, assembly GCF_013418285.1. Lineage (NCBI taxonomy): Bacteria > Pseudomonadati > Pseudomonadota > Gammaproteobacteria > Moraxellales > Moraxellaceae > Acinetobacter > Acinetobacter sp. YH12152. Next base: position 29,717 of record NZ_VPCH01000009.1, on the reverse strand, counting down.
TCAGATAAGCAATCACGGCATAAACCAGTCCAATCGCACCACCAATGATGATCAAGATCAAAGGCCATGCTGCATAGGCATGCGCCTCTGCTGGATATTTTGTAGAACGGATGGTTTCTGTGGTCATGCTGTATATCCTGTTAATAACGCGATTACCTGTTTTAGTTAGCAATTTCTGCGCCATTTTTCCTGGATATACAGCGTTATTTCAAGGTACATACATGTTGCATTTCTAGCTTTGACTACAACACTTATCACAACCGACAACTTTTTCTGTTGGCCAGCTCATACGTGCACGCTTATAAGCGAGTTCAAAATTGGCAAAATAACCAATCAATATTTGCTGCTCAAACTGCGGCATGTCTACGCATCCTTGCGTGCAATTGTGAATTAAATGCGAGCCATTCGTTAAGGCATTTTCATCGACTATAAATTTAATCATCTACCATTCCCCTCATTATTTTTTATAAAATTCAAAAGATTAATAAATCCATATAAAAATTATGTGATTTATAATCACATAATAAAATTATGCCTTTATTGTTCAAAAATCAATCGAATTTTAAAGATTTTTTTAGGCGTCTCTTGGATGACTTAAACGCATAATGATGTGCTCTTTTAGGACGGATAGGTGCGATTGCTCGATTGCATTTTTTGCGCTTAAGCCAAGTGCTTGGAATGTTGAGTAAAGGTATTTTTCACTCGAACTGACATCAACAAATACGGCGTCCAAATCAGACAACCCATAGTACTCGTCGCTAACTGTATGATGGTCTGTGTATCAGTAGCGCTTCTTATAATTTTTATAATCTTTATCAAACTTTGCTAATACTCAGTTTCTGATTTTTAATTTTATATTTATTAAACAAAACGCAGATCACTCACTCTAAAAGATGGATTCATTTTAGAGTGAAATATTGATTGGTTTATAAAGGGGTATCGACCTGTACAGTTCGTTTTTGGCGTATGCGGCGAACCAACCAGATCACGATTGCAATCACTAAGATCACCACGAAAAATGGGACTAAAAAGGCCAATACTGACAAGACTGCAGCACCAATCCATTCCCCTGTAGATAAGATCGGATTTGCAATGCCACCTGTGGTTGCGGTAGATACGCCACGCGCAGCGACGGTACTCATTTGCACTGCTGTTGCTGTACCACCACCGACAATAATTGCTGCAGCCCAACTGGCAAATTGGGACATTTCACCTGAGCTTACTGCCATTGTGGCGATGGTCCCTGCGATCATGGCTGCAGGTGTTGAAATGGTGTCGAGGGCATTGTCTACCCAAGGGATATAGTACGCGGCAATTTCACAGACAGTCGCAATTGCTAAGCCGATAAATACTGCAGGCATAGACAACCATTCGAATCCTTTCATCGGTTCGAATAGTCCTAAAATGGAAGCAACACTCATCACCAATAAAGGTACAAAGACACGGAAGCCACAAGCAGCACTTAAGCCAATACCAATACACAGTCCTAATATTGTTTCCATGGGCTTCTCCGAACGGTTAAACGTACAATTTGTTTTTATATATGCAGTTTTATACGTTAGCAAAAAGCCCTATCGAGTGATAGGGCTTTTCTTTCTAAACAGCGGATAACTGTTAGTGTTTTGCAGCTTAGGCATTCTTATTGTTAAATTGATTGCCTTGGCATTTGGTACACGGTGGTAAACGATCAGTACCAATTTCTAAGTAGACGCGGTGTCCGCATTGAACACAAAAATAGAAGCCTGTTCCGGGTTTTTGACCAGCAGTAACCATTTTTGTTCTCCATGTGTTTTTAGAAATGGTAGATTCAGTATAACCCTCTTGTGATGAATGTCTATTGGTCATTTCGACAATTGATAATGGCATTTAGGCAAAGCATAATTTCGAATGGAAATTTTGGTGGGTTTAAAGCGATTTGCTGAGCCAGTTCTCTACTTGCAGTTCGTCTACACGCAGAAATTCTTTTTCATTGTTTGTGACCATGACCCAATTATTTGATCGTGCATGAGCAGCTAGCCATAAATCGTTATTGCCAATAATTTGCCCCTGAAACGCTAACTGTTTTCGAATTTGAGCATAGTGTACGGCGGTTTGCTCATCTAACTCTATAACAGGAATGATTGAAGTTAACTCTTCAATGACTTTGAAAGCTTTGTCTTTCCATTGGCTTTTTTCTGCACCAAAGCGAAGTTCACCCAAAGTAATCACTGAAATAAAAATATTGCCGTCAGGTAAATGTTTTTCAAAATGCTGACGGACAATTTCGGGTTGATGCTTGGTGATATAGATACAAATATTGGTATCTAATAAATATTGTGTTGGCATTAGAACTCTTCTCGTTCTTGCGGTGGTTCATCCACTCTTGTTTCTGCATAAAAGTCGTCTGGCATTTGTGCCAAAACTTTAAATAATTGATCTGCTGTAACTGGTTTTTCTCGCAGTATAACCTCATCACCACGGCGGAAGATTTCAACTTCCTTGCCCTCAAAGCGAAATTCTTTGGGTAAGCGAATAGCTTGACTGCGTCCTGTCATAAAAACTTTTGCGGTAGTCATAGCACTACTCCAGCAGTTTTGATATATACCTTATGATAGGTATTTTTTGAATATTTTTCAATCAAAAGAAACCCAGTCGAATGATAGGGCTTCTGATTAAACTTAAACATTATCTAGAAAAAAATGAAACAAACATACTGTCAATCTCTTCAAAAACTCTCATGCCTGGTTTAATTACGGGTGCTAATGTATCTTTCAAAAAAGCATCTGATCTATTTCCCACTCGTATTAATCCTAATTCTTGCTTCAGTCTAGTAAAAAAATCTCCTGAAGCTGACTTTAGATCATCATTAGGATTTCCTCTAGCGACACTTGCCCGTAACGCGTCAGCTTTAATTCGTAAAGCATCCGTCAGTTTGTCATTTTTTTCAATCGACTTTAGATATTCCTCAATTACTTCATCATCAAGAAGATAGCTTTCCAAATTACGTCTTGTCGTTACATGAATATTATTGTGAAGAAGTTCTTCAACTTCCTGATCGGAACGATCATCTCTATCTAATAGTTTTATAATTTTTGCTTCTGGCATTAAATTTTTCAGGACTAATGTAGGTGCATGATCTTCTTTTTCGATATCATTACAGCTTCCACCACTTATAAAAGTGATATTGTTAGAGCTTTTAGATAAAATCATTCCATAAATTGAAGCATCAAAATCCTTTCGCGCTGTACCAAGCAAGTTACCTTCACATACGACAATATTGGAGGGTAAAAATACATTTTGCATTTCTCCTAAAGCGATTGAAAGAAACTTTTCCCAAACAACCTTATCAATTGGGGCTGGATACAAAATAGTATCTTCATCAAAATCATTTATGTGAAAATCAATAAAATGAACTGTATTTGGATTTTGTATAGATATTTCTTTTGCTTTTTGCATAACTCCCAATGAATGAGTATTAACCCAAAGTTGAGAACTTTCAGGAATAATTTTATATAATTCTTCTAAAAGCTTTGCTTGAAGTGAAGTATGAATATGCAATTCAGGTTCATCAATCATAAAAATTGTATTGTTATATGCACCTATTTTTACATGTAAATCCAATATTAAATCAAAAACAGCTTTTTCACCTGCAGATAAATTTTTATAAGGATAATTCTCAACAGTACCTTTTTGAAACGTAAAACAGTTATCCGCAAGAGGATCAACAATATTTCTTAATGTTAAATCAGGAAAAATATTATTAAATGAATTACGGATATTACCTATTAACTCATCTCTCAAATCTTCTACAGTTCTTCTATTATTAATTTCGCTATACAAAGATTGAACTGTCTGTTGCACTAGCCTTTGATAATTTTCAGATACAGTTTGATCAGCATCGATAGATCTCCCTAGCCTCAAATTTTCAAAAGGTTGATTCATTCTAGAAAAATGATTAATTTGAAAATCTGGCTCATGTCTATATGCTGATCGAAAATAAAGAGAATTTTTGGGTAAATAATGAATGTCAAAATAGTCATGAAAATCAATTTTAACGGCATTATGATTATCAAAACCTAATAATGGATTCTTAGAAAAGTAGCTATGATCCCCTTGCCACCCCCATCCAGCTCTTTCTCTATAATAATGGTATAAAGCATCAAAAAGTGAGGATTTTCCACTACCATTTGGCCCTATTATAACAACTAGCTTGTTTTGTTCAGGAATACCTGTAATCGTTAAATTGGAAAATCTTTTAAAATTATTCAGACGAATTTCTTTAACTTTCATATTTATATTCAAATAAAAAACCCCACATAAATGTAGGGTCTTTTTTAAACAATATCAATAACTTTAATCCACCCCAACCCTCCTTTAAAAAAGGAGGGAGTTTCCCCTCTTTCTCAAAGAGGGGTTAGGGGAGATTTTTTAAACATTCCCTTCTAAAAAATCCTGTGCAAAGCGTTGTAATACACCGCCCGCTTCATACACATGCACTTCTTCTTCGGTATCCAAACGGCAAGTCACAGGCACTTTAATGATTTCATTTTTACCATCAGCAGTTGAACGCTCAACCACCAAAGTCAGGTCAGAACGCGGTGCAATATTACCAATCACGCTATACAGCTCAGTACCATCCAGCTTCAAAGTTTTACGGTCTGTCCCTGCTTTAAACTCAAGCGGTAACACACCCATACCCACCAAGTTAGTACGGTGAATACGCTCAAAACCTTCCGCCACAATCACTTCTACACCTGCAAGGCGCACACCTTTGGCAGCCCAGTCACGGCTCGAACCTTGACCGTAGTCCTTACCTGCAATAATGATCAGCGGTTGCTTACGGTTCATGTAAGTTTCAATTGCTTCCCACATACGCATCACTTCGCCTTCAGGCTCTACACGCGCTTTTGAACCTTGCTTGATCGTACCGTCAGAGCGAACCACCATTTCATTAAACAATTTCGGGTTGGCAAATGTCGCACGCTGTGCAGTCAAATGGTCACCACGGTGGGTTGCGTATGAGTTAAAGTCTTCTTCAGGCACGCCCATTTTATGCAGGTACTCACCCGCAGCCGAATCCATCATGATCGCATTTGAAGGCGATAAATGGTCTGTGGTGATGTTGTCAGGCAGAATCGCAAGCGGACGCATATTCGCAAGTGTACGCGGTGCAGCCAATGCCCCTTCCCAATACGGCGGACGGCGGATATAAGTACTTTGCGGACGCCAGTCGTATAACGGGCTTGCCGCTTTTTCACGCTCACCCAAATCAAACATTGGGATATACACTTTCTTAAACTGTTCAGGCTTCACCGCTTTTTTCACCAATGCATCAATTTCAGCATCAGACGGCCAAATGTCTTTCAGGTAAATTGGATTACCGTCTTTGTCATTGCCGAGTGAATCAGTTTCGATGTCAAAACGAATCGTCCCTGCAATCGCATACGCCACAACCAGCGGAGGCGAAGCCAAGAACGCTTGTTTTGCATAAGGATGGATACGGCCGTCAAAGTTACGGTTACCTGAAAGTACCGCTGTAGCATATAAGTCACGGTCAATAATTTCTTGTTGGATTTTTGGATCTAAAGCACCTGACATACCATTACACGTGGTACATGCATACGCCACGATACCAAAGCCGAGCTTTTCTAAATCACCGAGTACACCAGCTTCTTCGAGGTATAAAGCCGCAGCCTTAGAACCCGGTGCAAAAGATGATTTCACCCAAGGTTTACGCACAAGTCCTAACTCATTAGCTTTACGTGCAAGTAAGCCTGCTGCCACGGTATTACGTGGGTTTGAAGTATTGGTACATGAAGTAATGGCCGCGATGATCACCGCGCCATCTGGAATTAAACCTTCTGCTTCTTGCGCGCGTGCTGCTTCTAAGTTGCCTGCAATGCCTTTGGCTTTTAGATCAGCCGTAGATACACGTGCATGTGGGTTCGATGGACCTGCAATATTACGAGTCACTTTCGACAAATCAAAACGCAGTACACGCGGGTATTCCGCTGCTGTCATATCTGACGCCCAAAGACCGATTTCTTTGGCATAGCTTTCAACCAATTTCACTTGATCCGCTTCACGGCCTGTTAATGTCAGGTAATCAATGGTGTTTTGGTCAATGTAGAACATCGCAGCCGTTGCGCCATATTCAGGGGTCATGTTCGAGATCGTTGCACGGTCGCCTACAGACATACTGTCTGCACCTTCACCGAAGAACTCTAAATAAGCACCAACCACACGTTCTTTACGCAAGAATTCTGTAAGCGCTAACACGATGTCAGTTGCGGTAATGCCTGCTTGACGCTGACCGACAAGCTCTACACCAATGATGTCTGGCAGACGCATCCAAGATGCACGTCCCAGCATCACGTTTTCAGCTTCTAGACCGCCGACACCGACAGAAATCACACCCAATGCATCAGTATGCGGTGTATGTGAGTCTGTACCCACACAGGTATCAGGGAATGCTAAACCATCACGGTTTTGAATCACTGGAGACATTTTCTCCAAGTTGATTTGGTGCATGATGCCGTTGCCCGCAGGGATCACATCGACATTTTCAAATGCTGTTTTGGTCCATTCAATGAAATGGAAACGGTCTTCGTTGCGACGGTCTTCAATTGCGCGGTTTTTCTGAAATGCGTCTGGGTCAAAACCGCCAAACTCTACAGCAAGAGAATGGTCAACGATGAGCTGCGTTGGAACAACAGGGTTCACTTTAGATGGGTCGCCGCCTTGGTCTGCAATCGCATCACGTAAACCTGCAAGGTCAACCAATGCGGTTTGACCTAAGATGTCATGGCACACCACACGTGCAGGGTACCAAGGGAAATCGTGGTCTTGTTTACGGTTAATCAGTTCTTTTAAAGACTGTTCTAAGATTGCAGGGTCGCATTTACGAACCAACTGCTCTGCAAGGACTTTAGATGTATATGGGAGTTTTGCGTATGCGCCTGGCTGAATATCTTCTACGGCTTGGCGTACATCGAAGTATTCTAGCTGGGTGCCTTGCAGCGGTTTACGGTAGTTGTTGTTCATAGCGTTCCTGCCCTCGGTCTTTCATTTTTTTGCGTTGTCTTTTTCATAGACAATTCATCTTTGTTCGATAGGCATACTACACTGCCGAAAACCCATTTCCCAAATCTCATATATTTCATAGAGTTAAATATAAAAACAGGGGTTTTTGAAATATTTAGTTACACTAACTTTGGAATATTCGCTCTAAATGTGAATTTTTTTGAAAAATAGCTGCAAATCTGCCTCATTCTTTAGTCTAAGGAAAATTGCACTGCATAATAATTAATCTAAATATCAACCAAATTGATTAAAAATCAGTCTTATCAATTTTAGTATTTAATAATCAAGGCATTAAATTACTTCATTAGCTCATTGCTCCTTAAAGCCACAATGTGAATCAAAGCACGGTTTTATTATTTATTTTATCTTAATTCTCAATTTATCCCTATTTGCAGGGATAGCGTCGAATCACCCCACTCTCAGATAATAAAAGCACGACACACAAGGACAGTAACTCGCTGTATTCGCCAAAATAATCACAATATTTACAAAACTTTAGCTAAAAAATCAGCAACTACTGTTCTACCGTCATTATGCTTTGGGGAAAGATCATGACAAAATTTAAAACCATCATTGGGGCTGGCTGCCTCTTAAGCTGTCTCAGCTTCATTGCCTGTGGCGACAACGACCAATCGACAACAGATTCGACGATTCAAGAAGAGGAAGTAGACTCACCGACTGTCGTCTCGAATCCACCACGTTTGAAAGCCAATGTACAAGGTGAACATGAACTGCTGATTGCCTATAAACGCCAAGCCTTATACGACCCTGAAACCGGTGAAAATGACCTATTACAGGTCAGAGGCTATCTGACTAAACCTGAACTCTGGAACTCGAAAAATAGCGATGGCAGTGTCTCTGATGTACTGGTTGGCCCACAAATTCGTGCGAAACAAGGTGACAATTTAAAAATTCATCTGGTCAATCATCTCCCTGTTGAATCGACGGAGACCTGTCCAAGTCCAGTGACCAATATTAACCAAGGGAACTGTTTTAACACCACAAATTTACATACACATGGTCTTTGGGTTAGCCCGCAAGGAAATAGTGACAACGTATTTTTGAGCTTAAAACCTCAACAAGATTTTCATTACGAATTTAAGATCGAACCGAATCATCCTGCGGGAACATTTTGGTATCACTCACATGTGCATGGTTCAACCGCGATTCAGGTCTCAAGCGGCATGGCTGGCCCTTTGATTATTGAGGGCGAGCGGAAACCTGTCATTCGTCAGGGGCAAATTCAGCAGACTGGAGATTTGGACATCTTATGGAAAAATCAAAAAACCCAGCAGTATGACCATGAAAAAATCATGCTGTTCCAGCAAATTCAATACAATGAAGATTGCGACAGCAAATTAAGCCAAGTAAATGGTACACCCTGTATCTATAGCTTAGAAGATTATTCAAAACTCGATATACCGACCTCATGGGCAGATGAAAATCGTTTCACCAGTATCAATGGCAAAATGTTTGGTGAAATTAAGGTGGATCAGAACCAATACCACCGCTGGCGTATGATTCATGGCGGTATCCGTGACACCATTGGTTTGACCATCAAAGAACTGCCTGATTCTGCGCTCTTTACCGCAGAGCAAACCCTTAGCGAATGTCAAAAATATCAAAGCAAGTCGATGTCTTCACAGTTTAAAACGCTGAAAACATTACCGTTATATACCCTTGCACAAGACGGCTTGACCATGGGGAAAATCCAAAAGCAAGGGATTGAAATTTTTCAACCGGGTTATCGCTTTGATGCCATGCTCGCCTTCCCGACCACCAATAAATACTGTGTATACGATGCCAAACTGAATCTAGAAGATGAAATTAATGCGCCTGAATCAAGTCCGCTACTGCGTCGCGCACCAGAAGAAAAACTCAATACACAGCTCCTCGGTTGGGTCAATGTGCAAGCAACTCAACTACCGCAGCAAACGCCGTTTAACTTCTTAAAAAGTCAGGCCACCCAACTAAAACTGGCACCAGAAGTGATTGCACAGCTCGAACAGGGTGATTTATCAGCCTTTATCTCTCATGCGAGTTTAATGACTGCTGAAGTCGATGAAATGCTCAAAACGATGGCGAAGCAAATCACCAACTTTGACATTCTGTTCAATACAGATGGCAGCTTTAAATTTGGTATTCGTCATGCCGAAGAAGGTACCTTGATCAGCTTTGGCGATGCCTACTATGATGAAGACCATACCCACCATAGCTATGTCCGCAAGCTTCCAATCGGGCAAACTCAAGAGTGGGAGTTAAGCAGTAATGTTGCAAGCCATCCCTTCCATATTCATGTCAATCCATTCCAAGTGGTGAAAATATTGAATGAAAATGGTGTCGATGTCAGTGCGATCGGCAGCTCAGATAAAGATGGTGCAGGAAATATTGACTCGCAATATCATGGAATGAAAGGCGTTTGGAAAGATACGCTCTTTGTCAAACAGGGCTATAAAATCTTTGTTCGCAGTAAGTACGAAAAATTTGAAGGTGACTTCGTGCTGCACTGCCATATTTTAGACCATGAAGATCAAGGCATGATGGAAACCGTACGTATTTGTGGCGATCAATATGATTGTAATAGTGAACCGCCTTCACATCATTCCACGATGGATATGACTGCAAGCGATATGCCGACACACAATCACTAAGACAGATCTCTGCTGTACAAAAGCCCATATCAATATGGGCTTTTTGTTTGCCTAACACTGCGGCTTGCTGCAAAATAACATGATTAATGATATCTAAAATTTATACTGAGGCTGGTCATGACAACGTCTATGGCATTCACATCTTTTTCTCTCAACGGTGTCGATGCACAAAAATTTCTACAAGGGCAAGTGACTTTGCATGTTGAACGCCTTGAAGAAAATGCAACACGTTATACCGCAATCTGCGACCTCAAAGGCCGTATTCACTTTGGTTTATGGCTCACCAAACACAGTGCTGAAAGTTTTTCTATTGTCACTACAGCAGATCAAGCCGAAGAATTTGCCAAACATATTAAAAAATTTGGTGCATTTTCTAAGATGAAACTTGAAGAAACTGGTGCAGTTTTTCCGAGTTTAGTCGGTGATGAAACGACATTTGCTTCGGAACCGACGGATGTTGCAGCATGGGAAATTCAAGCGATTCAAGCGGGTCAGGCATATATTGACCAAGCGATTGAACATGTGTTCCAACCGCAAGAGTTACGTCTACATCAGCGTGAAGGCGTCCACTATGACAAAGGTTGTTATTTGGGTCAGGAAGTGATTGCACGTTTATGGTTTAAAGCAAAACCAAAAGCTTGGTTGCATGCAATTTCAGGCACAGGAACTGCGCCTGCACAAGGCGAACAGCTGAATAAAGGCGTACAAGTGGTAAATAGCGCGGCTGTAGAAAATGGTTATGTAGCTTTAGTTGTGGCACGCCCAGAAGCTTTAGAAGAGTTAGATGTGACTGTTTTAGCATTGCCTGAAGCATTAAATGGTGATGTGGCACGTCCTGCTTAAGCATCTTAATTTTGAAAATAAGAGCCAAATTACAAAAGTTGTTTGGCTCTTATTCTGATTACTATTTAAAATTACAACAAAATATAAAGATTTATAAAAATGCTCATCCCTTTCCCATTTCGCTTTTTCTTATTGAATTGCCTCATTCTCTTCAGTTGTTTTATATCACCAAATATTTATGCCGAGATAAATTCAGCGGTATTGGAAGAGCTAAAAAATAGCAATGTGGTCGATCAAACCAACTCGCTTTCCCGCGATGAAATTGCCCAGTTAAAAAAGCAAAACGAGCAGCTTTATCAGCAAAAGCATGTCGACTTTAAAATTTTGATGATTCCCTCGACCAATGGAAAAGCTATTGATCAATATGCACTTGAGATATTCAATAAACTTAAAATTGGCAATGAAAAGCTCGATAACGGCTTACTACTTTTGGTTGCAAAAGATGATCGTAAAATACGGTTCGAGGTAGGTTATGGTTTAGAGGGAGATTTAACTGATCTAGAAGCTGGGCGCATAATTCGACACACCCTCGCTCCAAATTTCCAAAATAATGACTATTTTAATGGCTTTAAAGAAACACAAAAAAAGTTACTAGATAAATCAATTACTCTTGGTAAACCTAAAAACGAAGATCAAAAAATAGATCACATTCTAAAAACAATAGCTGGAATATTTCTATCATTCTTATTGTGTATCCCACTCTATTGGTGTTACACAAAAGTGATTATTAAATTTGGTACTAATGGTGCCTCAGGTGCTTTTATTGGACTCCTTATCTTTGAAATTTTTATTCATCTTTTGATTTTTGGTTATTTAAATTTTGGAAAAATTGCATTTTTACTTTGCGCATCTATTCCTCTTTATGCCCCTTTTATGTTGACTATATTTCTTCCCTTCAATGAACAATACAGGTTACTTAAAACTATTTTATACAGCTTACCACTTCAGATTTTTGCTTTATTTGGCTTCGGCATTTTTTACTTCATCGAATTCTATCCTCAAATATCATTCATTATATTAACAACCATAACCACTTGTTTTATTTTGCTTTTATTAAGATATGCAGTGTTTTTATATCGATTCAGAGCAGGTACTGAAAATACCTATCTCACTGCTTTTTATAATCAATATTTACAAGAAAAAGCACGTCAAAAAATGTTGGATGAACAATATGAGCGTTTAAATCCTTTCAATAGAACGAACGAATCAAGTCAGTCTTCTTCCTCTAGTTACAGCTCTTCATCGTCAAGCAGCAGTTCTTCATCAGGAAGCAGCTCAAGTAGTTCTTCCTCTTCTTCAAGAGAATCAGGAGGAAGCTCAGGTGGTGGTGGCGCCTCGGGTTCATGGTAATACCTAAAACGAAGTTGCGATTAAATCGTAATTTTTAAAATCCAATCATTTAAAGCCAAAGCCTAAAAATTTTGGCTTTTATATCACTCATTTTTTTCCCTCACATAATAAATCACTCCTGCCCGATCATCTGAAAAATAAAATGATTTTCCATCGATCTTATAAATATCTGCGGGTCGCCCATACACCGTTTTACCGACTAAAAAACCATCCATAAAGGTTTCAAGTTTTTGTCCTTTACGCATCATTGCAATTTGATAGCCATGACCAATCGCCTCGTCGGTAGAGCCATGCAAAGCCACTAAAAAAGCATTTTTAATAGTGGCATCGGTATGAGGGTCATCAAAATAATCAAAACCCAATGCAGAGGAATGAGCAGGAAAATAAGCATAGGGCGATGGAACATTTTTACAGCCAGATGCACGTTTAAATTTAGAATCCGCCAAGACTTTGCCCTGCCATGAATAACATGCGGGCCAGCCATAATCGGCATCCCGCTTTAACGCATAAAAAGTTTCATCGGGCTTTTTACTTCCCAAATGATCGGAACCTTGATTGGTTGCAAATAGAAATTTTCCGATCCATTTTAATCCAACTGCGTTACGTAAACCTGTCGCATACATCCGTTGCTCTGAACCATCAGGATTCATCTCGATGACTGAGGCTCGCACTTTTTCTTTCTCTACACACGCATTACAACTCGAGCCAACCGACACATAAATCTTTCCATTTCCACCGACTGCAATCGTCCGCGTCAGATGCCAACCGCCGTATTTATAACTCAAACCATAATCAGGAAATGTCGCTAAAACTTCAGCCTTACTCGAAGGCTGAGTTTCTCCTTTGTTGAATTTTTGCCGTGTCAGTTGGTGCGTTTCTGCCAAATAGAGCCAATCCTGTCCTTGAGCATCGGTATAAAACTGAACTGAATTTGGATTTCTCAAACCAGTCAAATAAGGAATGATTTTGCCAAATTTACCTGTGTCAGCATTCCAATCATCCAATATATATACAGTACCTTTTTTATTATCTGTTAGATCATACATATCCGTGACAAGCATTCTGCGATCAGGTGCTTGCGCAAAAAAACGAACACATTTGAGACCTTCGGCAGCAGGAATAATTTCATACTGCGCAGGCAAATTTAATGAAAACTGCTTGCCATTTTTTAAATGGATTGGATGCGGTACAAGTTTGGGTTGTTGCGCCCAACTGGTCATTGAACAGACGAAACTAAAGATCAAGATGGCGCTTATTTTTATCATATTTAAATACATCTCAATGAATCATGTATATCTATATTCATCATAGATGCCTTGTATCTATTTTATTCAATTTATATTTTTAGAAAATATTATACTTTTGAAAAGAAAGGTTTTTTTAAATCACATATGCTGTTGCAGCACACAACAGTCAAAAATAAGGAGGAACTTTATTCCCCCTCACGTCTTCGTTTTTAAATCATGATTTTAATCAAAATCCATGAAACAACTTATTCATGTCTTTGCATACATATTCTTTAAAATGATAGGCGCGCGCATGTTTGGCATCAAATTTAGCTTCTAAATCGCCTTTTTTGAAAATATAAACCCGATCCTCTTTACTGACTAAAAACTCTGCACCCAGTTTCATCAAAAGCGCATCTATTTTATCTTCATCTGCAATCGATTCATCTGCATTGATTTTATCGTAATTGCGTTTAATGCCTTTAATAAACATCGCGCTGCCTCTGAGAAAATAACAATGCGCGATTAAATCAGAGTCCTGCTTTTTTGCAAAGGCTTTTGATGCAATAAAGTCATGGCATTTAAAGCGCTAAGGGCAATCAACATTATTTTATAAAAACGCTTTAAATCACAATTCCTCACTTTACATTTACGTAAATCTACCTATGATGTAAAAACCGACAAAAATAACCACCAAAACACATAAACGGAATTATGTGTATGATTTACAAAAGGTTTCAAGATGAAAAAAATCCTACTCGCAAGCATTATAGCAATGAGCGCTCAATTGGCTTTTGCTGAAACTAAAACAGATGCCGTCGATCCTGAATTTGCTAAAGTGGAAGCTATGGTCAAGGCCAAAGATATGAATGGTGCCTACCAGACACTGAGCAAGCTTGCAGCAAAAGGTAATGCTCAGGCCATTTATAATTTGGGCTATCTTACTCAAACAGGTCAAGGCGTAGCGAAGGATGAGAAAAAAGCCATCCAACTCTATGAACAGGCTGCAGCCAAAGGTTACCCAGTTGCTAACTATGTTTTAGGTAAAAATTATGCAACGGGCACACTGAGCTTAAAACAAGATACCAATAAGGCCAAACAATATTTAGAACGCGCATCTTCGGCAGGGTTTGACGATGCCTCCATCGACTATGCCATTTTACTTTTTGCAGAAAATAAGCCTGAGTCAGATAAATTGGCACTCAGCAAACTTGATCCGCTGATTAAAAAAGGCAACTACCCTGCGATTCATGCCAAAGCGCTTTATGACATCAGTGCTGGCTTTAAAGCTAAAAATGAAAAGCCTATTCAGCAAGGTCTAAATAGCATTCAAGAGTTAGCGAAAAAAGGTTATGTCCCTGCATTGATGGCAGTGGGCAATATGTTTGTAAATGGCAATATCATCCCGCAAAATTTGCCTGAAGCTAAAAAAATATTTAGCGCATTAGCCAAAGAAAATATTCCGCAAGCCAAAGAATCTTTGGCAACCGTGGATAAAATGATTGCTGAACAAGCCAAAGCACCTAAAGCCAATGCGAAAAAGAGTTAATTGAGCATTAAAAAAAGCCCTGCACATGCAGGGCTTTTTCATGGGTTTAAGCAAATCTTGAGCTGATCAAAATCACGCCCACCACAGACTGATTAATACACCTGTTACGACAAAGCCCAAGATAGTACTCATCAACAAAGGCGTTAAGGTCTTTTCATTTAAGCCATACACTTGTCCTAGCATGGCAAAAATCGTCGGCATCGGTAATGCGGCAATAATCGTCCCTGCATATAACATCTCTTGGCTGACATCGGTCAAATAACGTAAGCCTAAATAAGTCAGTAAAGGCATCACCAAGTTGCTTGAAATCACCAAATAGAAGCTCTGAGCATTCACATACTTTAAGCTCATACCGACAATCCCTCCACCAATTGCAAACAGTGCCAGTGGTGAAGCCGTTTGACCTAACATCGCTAGTACATCATTGATTTGATGAGGCAAACGGATTTGGAAAATTGCAAATCCAATCCCTAACATTACCCCTGCAAAGAGTGGATTTTTTAACAGGGTCATTAAGGTATTTTTGATGATGTCGCCAATATTGGCTTTTTGCTGTGAACTTCCTAATTGTGCAAGGACCAGCACCGTTGGAATCAGTAGCACACTTTCAATGATGACGATTAATGAGGTATAGGTCATCGCATTTTGACCGACCAACAAGCTTAGCACTGCAGTGCCAATTAAGCCTGTATTTGACATGCCAGCGCCTAGTGACAGTACCGCTGTTTGCGACATATTATTTTTAAAATGTGTCGACAATAGCCAATAGGCCATGCCATACAGTAAAAACGTGACTCCGGTATAAACAAAGAAATAGCCGGGATACCAAATTTGATGCAAATCTTTAGAAGCTAATGACTGAAAAAACAAAGCAGGCAGTGCAATCTTAATCACAAATGCGCCAATGGTTCCAACTTGTTCTTTGCTCAATAAACTAAATTTTACAGACAGATATCCCAAGGCCAAAAGAAAAAAGATTGGACCAATCACCTCAAAGACCATACGAAATATCCTGTGTAATAGACTCAGCCATCCACACCCTCAACCTGAGAGTGTAGATCGGACCTCTATTTTGAAAATTAGAAAGCCGTAAATTGACTTCTTTGTGCATGCGGCTGACAGCGTAAGTACTGCGGAGAAATTTTTAAATTTTCACCGAGTTCTGCAGCAGCATGCCATGGCCAACGCGGGTCATATTGAATTGCACGAGCTAGACCAATCGCATCTGCCATACCATATTGTAAGATGCCTTCGGCTTGCATTGCTTCGGTAATTAAACCCACAGCAATTACGGGAACCTGAACGGCTTGCTTAATGGCTTCAGCAAAAGGCACTTGATAACTGGCTTGTAATTGAATTTTTTGCGCAACATCTAAGCCGCCACTAGAAACATGAATATAGGCTGTTCCTAGTTGTGCAAGCGCTTTTGACAAGCCAATTGCCGAGTCTAGATCCCAACTCGGTGCTTCAGTATATTCCATCCAGTCAGTTGCGGAAATACGTACCCCAATTGGATAATCTTCAGGAACGGCATTTTTCATGGCTTGGAACACTTCAAGCGTCAGCCGAATGCGATTTTCCAGACTGCCACCATATTCATCGCTACGCCGATTCGACAATGGCGACATAAATTGATGCAGCAAATAACCATGTGCGGCATGTAGCTCAATTAAGTCAAAGCCTGCATCTACCGCTCGTTTTGCTGAATTGGCAAAGTCTTGAATGATCTGCTGGATTTCTTCTCGGCTTAAAGCATGGGGTGCATGATCTGTGGCATTAAAGGGCAACTCACTTGCTGAAACAGTTTGCCATCCTTGAGGGTGATCTGGGGGTAATTGTCCACGTCCTGCCCAAGGTTTATCTGTCGATGCCTTACGACCCGCATGTGCCAGTTGAATAGCAAATGGCATAGGTGAAAGTGATTTCACCTTGGACAATAGTGCCTTCATCTGTGCGCGTTGCATATCATTCCAAAGGCCGAGGTCTGCATAGCTAATGCGCCCCTCTGCCTGTACAGCCGTTGCTTCGACGATACAAAGTCCGGCACCTGACAAGGCATAATTCGCCCATTGTTGCTCATGCCAATAGCTTAACTCCCCTTGCTCATTGGCAGAATATTGACACATGGGTGCAATCACGATTCGATTACTCAGCCCCAATGTTCCAAACTGAATTGGTTGAAATAACAACGCCACATCACTCTCCTTTTAGAAGGCTTTGGTCACACTTAATCCTGCACTCCAATTCACCCCATCCGCGGGTTCAAAGAAGCGTCCGTTTCCATCATTGACGATCACTGATCCGACATAGTTCTCATCTAACAAATTATCTGCACGTACATAGGTTTTGACTTTCCAATCTGCTTGTATCCACACATAACCTGCGTTGGCAGAAACCACGGTATAGCTCGACGCGGCATCACTGTTGGCATCATCGACATAGACTTTATCCATATAGCGAACATCTAGGCCGGCATTAAAGCCAATATCTGGCTGCCAATTTAGTGCGGCAAACGCTTGGTTTTTGGCAATACCCGGAATTTTCGCACCCGATCTAATAGATGACGCTTTAGGTTTCGCTGGATCTGCAGGATTCGGTATTTCTGGAACAAAAGCATCAAATGTGGCATCGATATAACTGTAACTTGCTTGCGCACTTAAATCTCGCCATAGCTGTTTATTCCATGAAAGCTCAACACCTTCACGTAAGGTTTTATCGGCATTTCTATAGGTTGCACGCCCTTCCTCTGTCCCAGCAGAGACGATGTCATCTTGAGTTTTGCTTTGGAACAATGCTGCCGTGAAATTCCCCCATGCATTTTGTGATTTAAGCCCAAGCTCGTAGTTATCGCTACTGGCCGGTTTTAAATCAAAATTCATGCCGTCATCTTTAGAATAGGCCATTTCTGTAAAGGTCGGTGTTTCAAAACCTTTGGCATAACTGACATAGGCATTCAGTTGAGGCGCAATATTCCAGCTTACTGCTGCTGAAGGTAAAACTTTGTCATAGTCAGTTTTACCGCTGTCATCCTTATTTAAACCCACGACATATTTATCGTCAGATTCATAATGAACATTGCTATATCGTAGCCCTGTATCTAAAGTCCAATTGGGTAAAAAATTCCACGAAGCTTGGACATAGGGGTCTAAATTCCACAAGGTGTTATTTTCATTTCGACGAATATTGCCTTTCTTGCCAAAATTTCCATTGGCATCAAAATTTTCATAGCCCTTACGGTCTTCATCCATATAATCAAAGGCAAGGCCTGCAGTAAAACGCGTATTCGGCAAGAGGTCTTTGCCTGTCCAGCGAATATCTGTTCCATAATAATCACGGCTAAAATCAATCACACCACCTGCATGGCGCGCATTATTTTGTGGATTTTTGGGGATGGACTGATACTGCACCACATCACGTTGCCCCATATATACCATTGCATTAAGTTCATGCTGATCATTCAATGGTTTTTTCCACGTCAACCCAGTTTGAGTTTGGCTAATTTCCTTACGTACATCATAAGTATTATTGGCATCATTAACTTGTTTCGGATTTTGACGCAATTGCTCCCGATTCAGACCTTGTGGATCATCGGCATTGATATCCACATGATTCACAATCCAATTGACCTTGGAACCATCATCCAAATCCCACGTCAGTTTTGCATTGCTGAGTACCTTATTTGCAGCACTATGATCACGGTAGCCATCGGTTTCAAAATAAGAAGAACTCACAACATAACTAGGTTCATTGGCCTGTTCTGAGCCACCTTGCAGCACAATATCAGCACGGCTTTTATTATGACTGCCGCCTGAATAGCCGAGTTCGATGGAGTCTTTTCCAGTACCTTGCTTGGTCGTTGTTAAAATCGCCCCACCCGAAGAGTTACCATATAAAGAGGAAAATGGCCCGCCCAATACCTCGATATGATTTAAGCTACTCATATCGATATTTGACGTCTGTCCCTGACCATCCGGCATGGTCGCAGGGATTCCATCAACATATAAACGGATACCACGCACACCAAATGTTGAACGTGCGCCAAAGCCTCGCATAGACAGTTGCAAGTCTTGTGCGTAGTTTTCACGGTTATTCAGTTGCAGGCCGGGCACACCTTTTAAGGTTTCGGACAGATTTACACCCGTATTGTTATTATTTTCAGCCTGCTGTACACGGTATACCGATGCAGGTGTTTTTAACCACGTGGTATTGGTTCGTGGTGCTTCAATGGTAATCTCAGGAAGTAAAACAGGTTCCGTAGAACCTGTTTCTGCATACAGCTGTTGGCTAATACATGCCGTCAGGCAAAGTAAATGTGTCTTAAATGATGTGACGTTAAATTTACTTTGCATAGAGCACCTATTTTGACATTAGAAGATTACCTTAGAGCTTAAACCAATTAGGAAAGCATCATCAACTCGATTTGTTGAGCCTGGGTTAATCACATATTGTAAACTAGGGCGAATCATCAACCATTTCGTCGGGTTATGGCTATAGTTCAACTCGACATTATATTCTGCACTTGCATCAAATTTCTCAGCAGAAAGTCGATCATTGACATGTACACGGTTCACGCCCAAGCCAACCATATCGTTAGGTAAACGATCGGCCAATCCAATGTATTTCAAACCCAACTGCTGTGAGTTATCAACTTTTGTGGTGACACGATCATGCCAAGTAAAATTGGCAAAGCTATGCAAACCACGTTTGCCTTCACCTGTAGACGTTAACTGTTGCTCAATCGCTACCCAACCACCAAAGGTACGATCTTCAGCTTCACCCGAAATAATGTCTTTTTGATTTTTTACATTATCTGCAGTGTTGTACATCGCACCAAAGCGGTAGCTGCCCGGTAAGCCATTCACCAATGCTTTCGGTGTCCAAATGATTTCTACAGGAATAGTTACACCATCGGCATCATCGGTATCCAAATTCCAACCATGGCGTTCCAAAGCATTTTCAGGGTTGTATTCATACACACCCGCTTGTACAGCAAGTTCTGGGCTAAGCTCTTGCTTCACACGTGCGCCCCACTGTGAAACTGGGGTATTCATCCAAATATTGCCTTGCCATTTACCCATTTGCGCAGCGCAAAACGCAGTACTGGCAAAGTCACAGCCCATCACGTTAAAGTCCATGCCCAAACCTAAACGGCCTGCTTTAATGCTTAAGCCTTGCTGTTTAAATTGCTTTTCAATAGACAGTTCAGATAAGCGAGTTTTCTGATTACCACGACCAAAATTGGCTTGTGCATTTGCCAATTGAGGAACATCCCCTTGCAAATCACGAACTGAGGTACTTTGACCTTGACGAGCAGTCATTACAGCACGCACAGTCACGCCATCCCAACCTGCAAGTTTTTCCATATCAAGCTGTGTACCTAACCACAATTGGCTGGCTACCGTTGCTGAATGTCCCGGATTACGACCGCCATCGGCAAGATAGGCAGCATCAGCAGCAATATTGGCCTCAAACTTCACACCTTGTTGTGCAAGTTCGTTACGTTTACCATCCCAATCCCCGAGCATGTACTGATCTTTAGTGTCGAATGCTTCTGCGGCGTGAACATGTGTCATGGCTGCTGCAACAAATGCAGGTAGAAGAGCTAGACTGTATTTTTTCATGGTAAAACCTAAATCTGGAGAGAGTCTCTAGACAAGCCACATGGCTTGAAATCTAATGTCACAAAAATTACATAATTTTTCACGTTCTATCTCAGCATTATTTTTATCATTCACAAAACTTTAATTTATCAATAAGTGACTTTAAATAAATCTATTGTTATGTAATATTTTTAGTGATTATTTTTCAATATCTTATATATCTATTAATTCAATTGTTTAACTTCTGATCGCTTTTTCAAACTCATTATTGTGACTTGTTGGTTTATTATTCTCACAATTAATAATCAATAACCTATTCATACACTCCCTTAGGCCGCGATGAAACTTGCATTATGTAGGGCTAGACCCAATAGTATGCATAACTTGAATGATCCATTGCTTCGACTTTTATGCCTGAATTACCAGAAGTAGAAACCACTAAAACCAGTTTATTGCCATTATTGAATGAAAAGGTTCTCAAAGTTGAGGTTTTTCAGTCGAGCCTGCGTTGGCCTATTCCTGACGACATTCAAAAACTCGTCGGACAAAAGCTGCTTCAGCTCAGCCGTCGATCAAAATATATTTTGGCTGAATTTGAACAGGACAGCATGTTGTGGCATTTGGGCATGTCTGGCAGTTTTCGGATTTGTGAAGGTCATGAAGCATTACGAAAGCATGATCATCTGGTGATTCATTTTGAAGATATGCAATTACGCTATCACGATCCACGCCGTTTTGGCTGTATTTTATGGTTAGATGCATCATCTCAAAGCAAACTGATTGACACGCTTGGCCCTGAACCGCTGAGTGATGACTTTAATGCTGAATACTTATTCCAAAAATTTAAAAATAAGCAGACCAGTATCAAAGTATCGATCATGGACAATCACATCGTAGTCGGTGTGGGCAATATCTATGCAACGGAAAGCTTATTTAACTTAGGCATACACCCTGCGCAGCCTGCATCAAGTTTGAGTTTTGAACAAGTTGAAAAAATGGTCATCGAAATCAAACGTATTTTAAAACAGGCAATTGATTTAGGCGGTTCGACGTTACGTGATTACACCAATGCGATGGGCGAAAATGGTTATTTCCAACAAACTCTGCTCGCCTACGGACGTGCCGGTGAAATGTGCATCAACTGTGAAACCATCTTGCACAATATCAAACTAGGGCAACGTGCATCGGTGTTTTGCCCAGAGTGTCAGCCTTTAAAAAAGGTTAAAATGCTGACTAAGAAAACCGTGAAAGGAAATAAAGCATGAAGTCTGCGATTGTTCGCCACATATTAGTCAAAGATAAAGAACTATGTGAGCAACTGAAAAAGAAAATCAAAGGCGGTGCGGACTTTGCCAAAATTGCAAAGCAGCATTCGACATGCCCTTCGGGTAAAAAAGGCGGTGAGCTTGGCGACATTAAAAAAGGCCAACTGGTTGGTCCAATTGATAAGGCGGTATTTACCCTACCCGAACGTGAACTGCATGGTCCGATCAAAAGCCAATTTGGCTGGCATTTATTAGAAATTAAGTTTCGGATGTAACATAGCACCCACATTGAACATGCTATAACGAGTATATCGCGAATATGTGCTTTTCATCTTAAAGCACATAATCCCAGTATTTTTTTCAATCGTTCAGAACATTGGCTGGCGGTTTTCAATCATATAATATAAATCATAGCAACCAGATAACATTGCACTAAATCAATTCTACTTAATAATAAATAAAGGACATTCCATTGGGCTATTACAACTATTTTCGTCTTGGCACTGTCGATACAACAGATTTTACAATCATTCGAGGTGAACGAAAGCATGCACTTATCCAAGCATTATATGATGATCAAGATATGAACCCTCATGGTGAAGTCCAGTTGGCACTAGATTTAGATGGGAATCGTAACGATGAATCAAAATGGTATGATGCGATACAGCAAATTAGCAAATTATCCAAAAATCACCCTTTAGTCTTATTTATATTAGGTCAACAAGCCTGCGCACCCGAATCACCTGAAGAAGCAAATGAAGTATTTACAGGCATTCGAAATGGCATTGTTTTTTCGACATCAGAACCTAAGTTTATGAAAATGACGCCTCAACAAAATTCACAATAAAAAACGGCGCTTTAAGCGCCGTTTTCACTGCTAAAGGATTAACCTTTACGTTTTAATTCATCACGAATTTCACGAAGTAATTCGATATCTTCTGGAGTCGCCTCTGGAGCTGGCTCTTCAACTTTTTGACGGCGCAATTTGTTCATCAATTTCACTAACCAGAATACGACCCATGCCAAAAGCAAGAAGTTGATTAAGATAGTTAAGAAGTTACCGTAAGCCAACACATTAAGGCCTGCATCCTGTGCTGCTTTGAGCGTGGTGAGGTTATTTGGATTATCGCCCAATACTAAGAACCAATTTGAATAATCAACGTCACCACCAAGGATCCAAGAAATAAAAGGCATGATAATGTCTTTTACCATGGAATCGATGATTTTACCGAAAGCACCACCAATGATGACACCTACAGCCAAGTCCATCACGTTGCCTTTTACGGCAAATTCTCTAAATTCTTGAATAATACTCATGTGATCTCCAGAAATTTTTTCAGCTTTAATTTTGTGACGAAGTATACATTATATCTGTATAACTATTTCCACCTAATTTACTTGGTTTATATTAGATTCTAAATACCATGTATAAAAATTCACACAAAACATTTTTGATTTTGGTAATACATTCTATTAAAAAGGATTTATCAAAATTATACATGTCGAATTAAATGAATAAAGTCATTCAATTTTTGCATTTTTATTCAAAACACCCATGCATAAAAAAACCGCTAACCTAAGTCAGCGGTTTTTTTGAAACTGTAAAATTAACCGTTACGGTTACGTTTACGTTCGTTTTCAGTCAACCAGCGTTTACGGATACGAATTGACTTAGGAGTTACTTCAACTAATTCGTCATCTTCAATGAATTCAAGCGCTTGTTCAAGCGTAAATTCAATGTGCGGAACAAGAGTCAACGCATCATCAGTACCTGAAGCACGTACGTTAGTTAACTGTTTCGCTTTAGTTGGGTTAACAGTCATGTCGTCTGAACGCGAGTTAATACCAACGATCATACCTTCATAAACTTCTAACTGAGGTTTAGCGAATAGACGGCCACGGTCTTGTAAGCTGAATAGCGCATAGCCCAAGCAAGTACCTTGAACCATAGAAATCAACACACCGTTTTGACGTTTCGCCACAGTACCTTGTTTCATAGGACCGTAGTGCGAGAAGCTTGAAGTCATGATACCTGTACCTGAAGTCATAGTTAAGAATTCAGAACGGAAACCAATCAAACCACGTGAAGGAACTGTTGCTTCAATACGGATACGGCCTTTACCGTCAACTTCCATATTGGTCATTTCACCTTTACGGTGACCCATTTGTTCCATTACAGCGCCTTGGTGCTGCTCTTCAACGTCAAACGTTACGTTTTCGTATGGCTCTTGTTTTTCACCATCAATTTCTTTGATGATTACTTGTGGACGTGATACGCCCATTTCGAAGCCTTCACGACGCATGTTTTCAATAAGAACTGAAAGGTGAAGCTCACCACGACCAGATACTTTGAAACGGTCAGGACTGTCAGTATCTTCAACACGTAATGCTACGTTGTGAATCAATTCGCGATCTAGACGTTCACGGATATTACGTGAAGTTACGAATTTACCTTCTTTACCAGCAAACGGTGAGTTGTTTACTTGGAAAGTCATCGATACTGTAGGTTCGTCTACAGAAAGTGCAGGTAAAGCTTCAACTGCTTTTGGATCACAGATTGTGTCAGAGATATGAAGTTCATCAATACCCGTTACACAAACGATGTCACCAGCAGAAGCTGATTCAACATCGATACGCTCTAAACCATGGTAACCCATGATTTTTAAGATACGACCGTTACGTGTTTTACCGTCTTTGTCGATTACAGTTACAGGAGTGTTTAATTTCACTGAACCACGTTGAATACGACCAACACCGATAACACCTACGAAGCTGTTATAGTCAAGTGAAGACACTTGCATTTGGAATGGACCGTCAACGTCAACCGCTGGTGGTTCAACGATGTCTACAATTGTTTCGAACAATGGAGTCATGTCTTCAGCAAGTTCTTCTGGAGATGGACCAGCCACACCACGAAGACCTGAAGCATATACAACTGGGAAGTCTAACTGTTCGTCAGAACCACCAAGGTTGTCGAACAAATCGAATACTTGGTCAATTACCCAGTCTGGACGAGCGTTTGGCTTGTCGACTTTGTTAATAATTACGATTGGTTTCAAACCACGTGCGAACGCTTTTTGCGTTACGAAACGAGTTTGTGGCATTGGGCCTTCTTGAGAGTCAACAAGAAGAAGTACGCAGTCAACCATTGACATTACACGTTCTACTTCACCACCGAAGTCGGCGTGTCCCGGGGTGTCCACGATATTGATACGGTATTCAGTATCAGTACGTTTGTCTAACCATTTGATTGCAGTGTTTTTTGCAAGAATGGTAATACCACGTTCGCTTTCAATAGCGCCCGAATCCATTACACGTTCGATCTCGCCTGCGCGATCGCCAAGAGCACCTGATTGCTGTAAAAGTTTGTCTACAAGAGTAGTTTTACCATGGTCGACGTGCGCGATGATGGCAATGTTACGGAGAGTTTTAATATCTGACATGTGAATTCGATACGCCTAAAGTTTGAGGGCAAATTATACAGAAAAAATATAGATTTTAGTAGTGACAGTTTATTGACAATCGCATTTTTTTTGACGACTGGCACGCTTTTGGTTTTGTAAAGCTGTGTAAACAGATTAGAATAGCGCCACCTAGCCTTAATTTTCAGTGCCGCATGTCTGATTTAAACCAATCTCCCGAAGCAAAAGATCAACTCGATTTAGTCTATGGATTGAATGATCGACCAAAACCTTTTATTGCTTTCCTCGCTGCGTTTCAACATTTATTGGCCATTATTGTCCCAATTGTGACGCCGGGTCTGCTGATCTGTTTGGCACTTGGTGTGTCAAAAGAAGACACCAATATGATTCTTTCGATGTCATTGGTGATCTCTGGTATCGCAACCTTTTTACAATGTAAAAAAGTCGGTCCATTTGGTGCAGGTCTACTGATTGTACAAGGAACCAGCTTTAACTTTATTGGTCCTATTATCGGTATTGGTTCTGCAATGGTTGCGGCAGGTACACCTGTAGAAGCAGTGATGGCATCTATCTTTGGTGTGGTGATCGCGGGTTCATTCATTGAAATGGGCGTATCACGGATCTTACCGTGGGTGAAAAAACTGATCACTCCATTGGTAACAGGTATCGTGGTGTTATTGATTGGTCTGACTTTAATTAAAGAAGGCCTGATCAGCATGGGTGGTGGTTATCAAGCCATGGGCGATAAAACATTTGCCAATGCAGACAACCTCATCATGTCTTGTACCGTTTTGGCACTTATCATTTTACTGAACCGTGTACGTATTACATGGGTAAAGAGTTCTGCCATCCTGATTGCTTTGGTCGTCGGTTACATCCTTGCAGGCTTTATGGGACATTTAAACTTTGATGGCTTAAAAGATGCGCCACTGGTTCAAATTCCAACACCGATGCACTTTGGCTTAAGCTTCTCTTGGAGCTTGTTCATTCCAATGGCATTTATCTACCTTGTGACATCCTTGGAAGCGATTGGTGATATTACCGCGACTTCTAAGCTTTCAAATCAAGCTGTAGATGGTCCTGAATGGATGAAGCGTATTAAAGGTGGTGTATTGGTGAATGGTGCAAACTCATTCCTTGCCGGTATCTTTAACACGTTCCCAAGTTCTGTATTTGCGCAAAACAACGGTGTCATTCAGTTAACAGGTGTTGCAAGCCGCTATGTGGGCATTTGGATTGCTGCCCTTTTGGTTATTTTAGGCTTACTTCCTGCTGTAGCAGGTGTCATTCAAGCGGTTCCACAAGCCGTGCTTGGTGGTGCTGTGATGGTAATGTTTGGTGCTGTAGCAGCCTCGGGTATCAATATCTTGTCAGGCATTCATTTAGACCGCCGCGCACTATTAATCATTGCGATTTCATTGGCATTGGGTCTAGGTGTTGCACAAGTACCACAAATCCTTGAACATCTTCCTGAATTGTTCCGTAATATCTTCAGTTCAGGCGTTGCCACTGGTGGTATCGCTGCCCTTATTTTGAATATTGTTCTTCCTGAAGTGAAGAAGTAAGTTCATTTGTCAAAGAACACTGCCTAGGTTCCGCCCTAGGCAGTGTTTTTTATGATGGAGAAATCTATGGATCTCACAAGTGAAGTCGTTATACGACAGATCGATTTATTACAAGATCGCGTGCTTTTCGTAAATGCACCGACAGATGACTTACTCAGTCAATTGAATGACAATATTAAGCCATCGATTTGGTGCTGGAATTTTAATGATTTTCAGTACTTTCAAAATCAACAGTCAAACGTCCATTTTGGTGTCGATTTTCCTGAAGGTCAGTTTGATCAAGCGGTTATTTTTGTTCCGAAATCAAAAGAACTGCTAAATTATTTATTACACAATGTCGCAAGTCATCTTGCTCAAGGTGCATCTATTTTCCTCGTGGGTGAGAAAAAAGGCGGTGTTGAACGCGCTGCAAAACAATTACAGCCCTTTGGTAAAACACTAAAAATTGATAGCGCGCGTCACTGTCAAATGTGGCAAACCCTATTGGAAAAAACTGTCACACTGAAGCCACTGCAAGATTGGGTGCAAAAATATCCAGTTGAAACCCCAAATGGTGAGCTTACGATTTGCGCACTGCCGGGTGTCTTTAGCCAGAACCGTTTAGATGTGGGTACGGCTACCTTATTGCCTTATTTATCACAGATGACTTCGGGCAAAATTGCTGATTTTGGCTGTGGAGCGGGTGTTATCAGTGCATATTTAGCCAAACTGAATCCTAAAAATCGTATTTTTGCCATGGATGTAGATGCCTTTGCACTGGCGTCTACACAAATGACATTTGAACAAAATTTGCTTGAACCTGAACAACTTGAAATTAAAGCGGTCACAGGAATCGAGGATGCACCACTATTTTTACATGCCATAGTCAGCAATCCACCCTTCCATCAAGGGATTCAAACCGACTACAATGCCAGTGAAAATCTATGCAAAACTTCGCGCAGACATTTGAAGTCTGGGGGTGAGCTTTGGATTGTTGCCAACCGATTCCTCAATTATCCGACTTTAATTGAGCAGCATTATGGTCAATGTACAATCAAAGCCGACCAACAAGGATTTAAAGTCTTGTTTGCGAGCACGCAAAAAAATCTTAAGGAACAATGATGAGCGAAACTCAAAAACCAGCTCAGCTTCAGCGTAAGTTGGGTGCTCGCCATCTCAACATGATTGCAATTGGTGGATCAATTGGTACAGGTTTATTCCTTGCCTCAGGTGCAACCATTGCCAATGCAGGCCCGGGTGGCGCCCTGCTCGCATACTGCTTAATTGGTATCATGATTTACTTCTTGATGACCAGTTTAGGTGAGCTTGCAACACATAACCCAACTTCGGGTGCATTCTTTACCTACGGCACCAAATATGTCGAGGGCGGTTTCGGCTTCGCTTTGGGTTGGAACTATTGGTACAACTGGGCGATTACCGTGGCATTTGAATTGGTCGCAGTCCAATTCATTATGAAATTCTGGTTTCCAGATATTCCGGGCTTTTACTGGAGTGCGATTTTCCTCGCAATCGTCTTTGCCATTAATGCGCTGACCGTAAAAGGCTTTGGTGAATCTGAATTCTTCTTCTCGCTTGTTAAAGTGCTCGCAATTGTTGCCTTTATCATTATCGGTCTGTTTATGATTGGCAAAATCATGCTGACACCGGGTGTAGAAACATTTGCCAACTGGAGCAAGGGTGAAGCCCCATTTGTCGGTGGTTTATCTGCCTTGATTGGTGTCGCCATGATTGCCGGTTTCTCTTTCCAAGGGACTGAAATGGTTGGTGTGGCTGCAGGTGAATCGAAAGATCCTGAAAAGACCATTCCTATTGCCATCAAGCAAATTTTCTGGCGTATCTTGTTGTTTTATATCGTGTGTATTTTCATTATCGGCACTCTTATTGCCTATGATGACCCACGTTTATTACAAGCAGCATCTACTGAAAATATTGCACTATCACCATTTACCTTACTGTATGAAAAAGCAGGTTTTGCCTTTGCTGCATCGGTGATGAATGCGGTGATCTTGACTGCGATTTTATCAGCGGGTAACTCTGGTATGTACTCCTCTACCCGTATGCTGTTTGATATGGCACGTAAAGGCAGTGCGCCGAAAGTCTTTGGTCGCTTAGATGCACGTGGCGTACCAATGAATGCACTTTATGCAACTACAGCGATTGCGGCACTGTGCTTCTTAACCACATTTATCGGTGAACAAGCGGTCTTTAACTGGTTACTGAACATGTCAGGTATGTGTGGCTTTATTGTGTGGCTCGGTATTGCAGTTTCACATTATCGCTTCCGTAAAGGCTACTTGGCTCAAGGCAATAAATTGGAAGATCTTGCTTACCGTGCAAAATTCTTCCCATTTGCACCGTGGTTTGCCTTTATTTTGTGTGCCATCGTGGTCCTTGGTCAGAACTATCAAGCCGTTTTAGATGGTGAGTGGTTGGCCGTTGTTTCTACCTATATTGGTATTTTCTTATTCCTTGCCATTTGGTTCGGTTATAAGTGGAAACACAAAACTAAGTTGGTTTCCTATCAAGAAATGGATGTAAAACCAATGAAAGTTGATCAAGAATAATGTGATCATTGAATAAAAATAAGCAGCTTCAGGGCTGCTTTTTTATGGCTAAAATTGTATCTCAATACATTCACGCTTTAACAAAATGCTTAGTGTCTATTTAAAGGTAAGCGTCCGCTGAACACACCTTATGAATTCATCCTATAAGCCTTAATTTAGTCCCCACTTAGAAACAAGTGGGGACTTAAATTTATGACTACAAATCATCAGACATCCATCGCATCTCTTGCGAAAAAACGAAGAACATACAGTGCTGAATTTAAACAGCAGATCGTTCAGGCTTGTAAAGCACCGGACGTTTCAATTGCTTCAGTCGCTTTGCAACATGGATTGAATACAAATCTTGTATCCAAATGGATTCGCTTAATTGATGCTAAGCCAGGGAGTGATCGCACACCACTACCGAATAAACCTGCATTTATTGCCTTATCTTGCTCTGCACCATTAGATCCTACTCCTACTGACATGTTAAAAGTTCAAATTACTTTACCCAACTCAAAAGCAGAAATTGGCTTGAAATGGCAAGTATCAGAAATATCTGCTTTAGCAGAATTACTCAAGGCACTTGCAACATGATCCGCATTGATGAAATCTGGTTGTCTACTCAGCCCATGGACATG
>NZ_VPCH01000101.1:0-3099 GCF_013418285.1 Acinetobacter sp. YH12152 | reverse complement strand
AGGAATTGCCACAAGATACGATAAGCTAAAACGTAACTATCAAAGCGCTGTTGCTTTAGCTTGTATATTTATATGGTTGCCTCTTTAGCTCAATTTATCGGCTGTAAATGTCAACACACCCTATTATGTTTGAAATGATAAAAGACGGTCCTTTATTGGACAAAAATGAAATTCATCATTTAGAAAAAAAATTGAATGTCGAACTTCCTATTCAATATAAATCTTTTTTAGAAAAATTTAATGGTGGGAAACCGTTACAATCTGAAATAGATTTCACATTACCAGATGGCACAGAAAGTGGTGATAAAATAAAAAGATTTTATGAGGCCTCGATAGACACTTCTTATGGGTTACGTTCAAATCATGAGGATTTAAGTTGGCAATTACCTTTAGGCTATTTAACAATAGCAATTACTCCTGCAGGTAATTATTTTTTGATTGAACTTAGCCAAAATAATTATGGTCAAATTTTTTACAAAGATCATGAATTGGAAGATGAACCTGAAAAAGACGATGGATTACCATACAACATGGTTAAAGTCGCTAATTCATTTAATGAATTTTTAGATAAACTTTATGATCCTGATGAATAACTTAAAATGAGCATGATAAAGGTTTACAACTTTTTGACCTAAAGTCATAAAGTCATATGGTTATAAAGGGTATTTCATTGTAATTTAAAATATCTTAAAACAAAAAGTTGAATATTTCTATACTGAACTCACCACAGAAAAACGCGAGCCAATCATTAAAGGTTTACCACTGAATGCCTTTGGACAACTGGAAAAGATTAAACACGCAGATGGTGCAGTTGAACATTTTGTTCATGATGCTGAAGGACGTTTATTAGTCCATATCGATCCGAAACAACATCAGACACGCTATGAATACGATGAAGCAGGTTTAATCCTGTCACGTACCGATGCATTGAACCATAAATTGAAATACCAGTGGGATAAGCTCAATTGCTTAAAACGCTTGACCAATGAAAATGGTGCAAGTTACGAATTCTTCTATGATGTGGCGAGTCGCTTAATCAAAGAAATTGACTTCGATGGCAAAGAAACCATTTACAAATATGATGAAACTGATGGCAATCTCGCTAGCAGTATCGAAGTGGCTTCAGCACATGGACAAGAGCTTCGAGATCGTGCAGCACCGAAAGATCGCATACAAAATTTCTATTCGACAGTATGGGACGTTTGGAACAACGTACCGCAGGCTATGGCTATGTTGAACAAGACTTAGAACAAAAACTGGTTGAGGAATTTGCTTACGACAGCAATGGCAATATTATTCAAGCTAAAAACAGCGATAGCAATCTACAGTGGTATTACGATGCTGCGGGAAATGTGATTCGTGAACATCATCAAGAATATAAAACCAATAAAACAGCAGTGTGGAAACACAGCTACGATGAAATCAATGATCGAATCAAAACCATTCGACCTGATGGACAGAATATAGATTGCCTGACTTATGGTACGGGGCATGTACATAGTTTGATAGTCAATGGTCAAGACATTGTTAGCTTTGAGCGAGATGACCTACATCGTGAAAAAGTTCGCCACTATGCCAATGGCATCAGCCCAGAACAACAGTTTGACCTTGCAGGACGCTTACACAGCCAAATCATGCTCAATGAACATGTCAATGGCTACCAAAGCCAGTACAGAGAAAAGAACAACCAACAGAACAATGCACTGCAACACACCAGTCAATTGGTACAACGACTGTATCAATACGATAAAACAGGTGAATTAACAGCCATCAAAGATACTCGTCATGGCAACATTGCCTACAAATACGATCCAGTCGGACGCTTACTTGAAGCCAGCAGTAAACTCGGTAAAGAAACCTTTAACTTTGACCCTGCCAGTAACATTATAGATCGTTACAATGATGACAAAGCGCAAAATCATGACCAAAGCCATCAACAACAAACAGAAGAAAAAGGCTATGGCTACAATCGCTTAGTCAATAATGTTGTCAAAGAATACCTAGATCAACAATACCAATATGATGCGTATGGACAACTCGTTCGACAAAAATCTACACAAGGTGATTTAAACCTTGAGTGGGATGTGTATGGACGAATGATCAAAAGCCGTAACAGCCAATACACCGCAGAATATCGTTATGACGCTTTAGGTCGTCGTATCCAAAAACGTAGTAAACATCACCATACAGGTGATGAACATAACATCATCTATGGATGGGATGGCGATACATTGGCATATGAGTCAACAGAACAAACCAACAAACACTACATCTATGAAAAAGACAGCTTTATTCCAATGCTACAAGCCGTCTATCAAATCCAATAGAGTTACACCAAACACCAGATTGGTCAGATAAACCATATAACGTGCATCGCGACCCACGATGGAAAACTATCAAACAGAGCAAAGGTTTTGATGATGTATGGTTCTATCATTGTGATCACTTAGGCACACCACAAGAAATGAGTGACCATACAGGTGCAATCATTTGGAAAGCTGAGTATAAGGCTTGGGGTGAATGTAAGGCTGAAAAGGCTAAATCGAGTTTCTTTGAAAATTCTGAAATTATTTCAAACAACATTCGTTTTCAAGGTCAGTATTTCGATCAAGAGACAGGTTTACACTATAACCGTTACCGCTATTACTCGCCTTTTGTGGGGCGGTTTGTAAGTAAAGACCCGATTGGATTGTCTGGTGGGAGTAATAATTATGCATATGTACCAAATCCAACGAGTTGGGTTGATCCAAATGGGTTAACATGCCAGAAATATCGTAGGGAAAGTCTTCGTGAGATAAGACGCAAATTGGGAATTCCAATGAGTCAACAACCTATTAGTCAAAAAATGGTACCTTTAACTGATAAAAATGGTAAAAGAATTCTTAATGATAAAAATATGCCAATTATGACGCGAGAAATGACTTATAGCGCAAATGGAAAAATTGTTATAATTCAAGATCATTCAGCAGGTTATGATTTTGGCGAAGCAGATGGGACTGGTAATCAGCCTTCTCACCACAATGTTAGACCACCAGACAATACAAGAACTGGTAATGTTGAAGGAATGGATGATCATTATTATTTTGACTGTAGGAATCG
>NZ_VPCH01000100.1:0-3503 GCF_013418285.1 Acinetobacter sp. YH12152 | reverse complement strand
CCAAGCAGACGTGCACAGAAAATAGCAATCAAAGAACGAAATCTAAATCCTGTGCTTGACTTGGAATTGTCCATATAGGACATTTCTATTTGGTTATTAGGTAGGACATTTCTACTTAGGAATAACAGAACGTAAGCGTCCGCTGAACCCCATGCCTATTTTTTAATTCGGTTCAGGTTTCCAGCGGTGTGGTAGCAATTCTTCAATCTGAGTCACTTTATGTGTCGGCAACCTTTTCAGCACATCACTTAAATAGGCATTTAATCCTGAGAACTAAGAATTATCATTTAAAAATACCACAAAGTAGTATAAAATAAACTACTACAAGGTAGTATGAATGCAATCAATGTATACAATATGTGAGACTCCATTATTTACTAAATACTGTCTTGTTTATTGGACTCAGGAAGAATATGAGGAATTCAAAACATTCTTAGCATTAAATCCTGAAGCAGGAGATGTAGAGCCTAATGCAGGTGGTATTCGTAAGATTAGATGGACTAGCGGTGATAGAGGTAAAAGTGGTGGTGTCAGAGTCATCTACTTTAATCGTTTAGCAAATGGAGAGATTTGGTTATTAACCTTGTACAGTAAAAAGCAAACTGTACAGCTTAGTAAGAAGACTCTTCAAGCATTAGTGGAGAAACTAAATGACTCGTTTAATGACTGAAAAAGAACTTGAGGCTTTTGAAGCAACTAGGGATATTGAAGCTGAAATATTACAAGGCATCGACGATATGCTTACTAGTAATGCAGCGAAAAGAACCGTAATCACTGAGACAGATGTAGCGTTAGCTCGTAGAAAGGCTCAACTAACACAAGATCAGTTTGCTAAGATTCTTGGCGTATCAAGACGTACTCTTGAATCATGGGAACAAGGTGCGAGAAGACCATCAGGAGCAGCAACATCCCTTATTCGATTATTTATTGTTGATCCAAAATTTGTAAAAGAGAGTCTGGCTTAATTTAGACAGCTCTCTACTATATTTATTTAAGGTTTTTTATGAAGCACTTAGGATTTGTGGGAAAAAGTACTGAATATTTAGGGTATACCCATATTGAAATTATCAATAGCTCATTACGCTTATCTTTCAATATTCCATCAACAAAAGATCTAGAAGAAACCTTTAAAAAGATAGTCGAAAATAACTATGATTTACTCATGGAAACATCAGCAGAAATCGAGTTCGAATTAGAAAGTGAAACGCTAGCAAAGATAGAAACCATCATAAAAGAAAAAGGGATTGAACTTGATGAGTTTGTTCAAAATGCGCTGATTAAACTTATCAACCAAAATGAATTGGCTAAGACTGATTAGACCTTAAATGCAGACAATAAAAAACCCCAGCATCCTGCCGGGGTTTCTCATATTGGGTTGCTAGGTATGACTCCTGTCTTATCTCACGCTCCTGGTGCGATCTTTCTTATTCTTGTTGTTTGGAACTTCCTGTTCCTGATGAGTTCATCATAGGAAAATTCCACTGTTCCTGGTAGCCGCAAAGAGCCGAGATTGTTGTGCGCCAGGGCGTACAAAATAGCCTAAATTTTATCCACAGCCATTGGGGATAGTTTCGGATCCTGAAAGCCGATGAAATGGGCACTGATTGCCAAATTGATCGTTTTTTAATCAAATTTACTGGCAAAATATTACAGATCTGCTTAAAAACTCACCAACTTATTACAAAAGCCGATTTTTGTGCATTTTGTGATCTTGGTTAAAATTTTAAGTTATTGATTTACATATTAATATACAAGTGTATTGCGTATAACCACCATTATGTTAAATAGGGAATTCAAAGCTCTTTCTAAGAGTTGGTATAGTGGTAATACTTATTGAGTGCGTAAAAGAATTAGATTAATAAAATACTCAAAAGAAAAATAGTAAAAGGGAACTTACAGAAAATAAGTTACCGGCTCTTAAAATTATATTTAAACAAAGAAGCCCAACTAAATGATTGGGCTTCCTCATATCTAACTTTACCTTATGATTTTCATCAGTGTACTGCAAGAATTTAGACTACTTGTTGACTTGAACACCTTTAAAAATCAATTTCTCTTTTTTTTGTGTTTCTATAAGCAGTTGTGCCTGCCCCTTACGAGATTGAAGATATAATGTGGGAGCATTCACCAGAATATCTATCATCGTACTTTCACGTAAGTTGATATCATCAGGACAGCCCATCATTGTGGCAACAATTGGTTGTTCAGCATATAAATGATTGCCCTTAAAATGAATACCAATCGAATTTATATTACAAAACAAATTCCCAATATACAGCATCTTTTCTGCAAATTTTAGCGTGATAGGTTGGTCAGGTTTTGAAGCCAGAAATAATGAATCTATACGTTCACTATTAGCATTTGTTGCCTCGATTAATTCCCAAGAAAATTGCGCCAAGGTCTGCTCACTAAAGGACATCACTTGTAATTCTTGTATCTTGGACTGATCGGCTGATGAAGGCTTATGACAAGCGCTCAAAAGTCCAACGACGAACATCAGTATAAATATTCTAGTCATCGTTATTGTCCGTATAATAATGAGTAACCCTCTTTATAGAGTTCATCAGTAGACATATAGGTCATATATCCATTAGGTTTGGCGGCACCTCCGCAATACCCCTGACCTTTCATGGAAGAACTCCATGTGCCTTGATAAGTTGCAGTAGATAATAACCCTGCCGCCACACTTCCAATAAAGATTGGACCACCACTATCGCCACCCCAACAATCCAACGTTGGACCTGAAACTTTTACCCATGTTGCATTACACACACCTGCCCCTGATGGTCCACATTTATTGTCAGTACCAAATGCTTTAAATGCGGTCGACTGAACCGTACCACAACTATAACCAGTTTTCATTCCATAATGACAGACATACGTACCAACAGGTGTGTTACCTTGTGTACGTCGACCAGTTAGAGTTTTGACCACATTGTCACTGGCGAAAAATTCTGGGTTCAAGGTATGTGTAGATGATACTAAACTCATGGTTTGGAAATCCTGACTACCATTCCAGAAGTCTCCCACAAAGGTTAGTGCAATATTATCATTGCCAGTTGTCTTGCGGTCATCTACAGTAATTTTGTAATTCTTACAGTGAGCCGCTGTGGTCGCAAATTTTGTACCCGCAGCGTTTTTCACATTAAAACCTGTTGTACAATTATAAAAAGTGGTTGAAGTTGTACTATCCGCCATCAGCATGGTTTCTGCTGCCCTTACTGCGGCACTATGTCTTAATGGAATATTAGTGGTCGTTACTTTAAGTGGGACATTGGTTAATGTTCTAGGTTTTTCACTGCTCAGTAATTTCAAACCCTGTGTTTGGTTGGTTGCAGTATGCTTTGGATCATAAAGCTCTAAATCAATGCTATTTTCGGCACTGTTGCAAATAGTCGGTGGTGATAAACTTATCATCCCCTTTTGCTGATGGAGCTGCACATGAACCCATTCAAAGGCCGGCATTTTCAGCGTGACATCATTCTGTGGGCCGTACGCTGGTA
>NZ_VPCH01000099.1:0-3678 GCF_013418285.1 Acinetobacter sp. YH12152 | reverse complement strand
TAGAGGAATTGCCACAAGATACGATAAGCTAAAACGTAACTATCAAAGCGCTGTTGCTTTAGCTTGTATATTTATATGGTTGCCTCTTTAGCTCAATTTATCGGCTGTAAATGTCAACACACCCTAATACCTTATAAGTTTAAATTTTAAAGCAATTTTAGCTACTAATTTAAATTAATACAGTAGACCTCTTGCGAAAGTATCGTTTTACCTAATTTTTAGTTTGTTTTTCACGATAGCAAATGACTAGTGTAAGCTCTAAATGATGGGTGACTAATTGTGTGCTTATACCAATCATTCGATTAACAGTCGCATTATTCAATCATCAATCAAGGTTCTAATCATGCAATAACCTAGCAACACTAGAACCGCAAAAAGCACCAAAGAATAAAAATAATGTAGTATCAGGCTGTATTCATTATCAATCATCACTCATGGCTCAACTCTCTTTAACTGAAGTGTCTAAACAATGGCAAGCTGTCGCGTTTGAATAATGGCTTGTTTGATCTTGCTGAAGTGATACGCGTCTTTGGCGAACCGTCTGCACCTGTAAAGCAATCTATTGAGTCGCCTGCCAGTAGTGCAAACGATAAAGAAATTATTTCTATACTTAAAAGCCAAGTTGAATTATTGACGAAACAACTTGAGCAAAAAGATTCTCAGATTGACCACTTGCAAAGGCTGCTTGTTGCACCTGAAACGTCCGTGCAACGTCCTAAAGCAACAACGTGCAACGATACTGAAACGCCCATAGATCAAGCCATGCAACATGATGAAACGTCACATGAAGCAAATAGCAGCGTTACAAAGCAACATGATGCAACGGTGCAAAATGTTGCATCTGAAACAACAAAAAAACCAACTATCGTTGGTCGTTTTGGTCGTGGTCTTAAAGCGTTTCTGAAGTAATTTATGCTGTGCTGTTTTACTGAATAATTCTAAAATATCCAATAGTTAAAATTTTTAGGGGAGAACTTAGTGAAATTTAAAAGAATACTGATTGGGATTATTGGTAGTGCAATCGCCTGTGGAGTTTTTGCTGACCCTGAATGGGAAAATATTTCCCGGTCGAGTGGTTTTATATTCGCCGTAGATACTAATAGTGTTACCAATGTTTCTGAAGTTGGTTATCGTCAGAATAAACAATTTTGGACTAAAGAGTTAGTTGTTGACGATCTTGAACAAGATGGTCTAGGCGTCGGAGATTACAGACTGGTTCTTAAATGGATCAACTGTAGTGATAACACTCTTGGCGAAAAAGCAATTGCTGTGTATAAAAAGCGGAAAAATCGCACTCTTAAGCCTGAGTTTTATTCGAGATCTGGCTATGAGGTAAGAATGGATCCGATCATTCCGGGAAGTGTTGGCGAATCGTTTGTTAGTCACGTATGCCCATAATATAAAAAGCCCAAAATATGGGCTTTTTTTACGAACTTGCAGTATTTAATACTCGATACACAGTAGCAACGCCCACGTCAACCGATTTGGCTATTTTTCTTCATGGCTCTTTGAACTGTTGATAATGAAACGCCCATCTCTTTAGCAACTTTTCTAAATGACGCGCCATCTTTGCTCATTGCTTCAATGATTTTAGAATCATCAATTGTTTTCTTGCGGCCCATGTATTCACCTCTTTCTTTAGCTTTGGCAATGCCCTCAGCTTGTCTTTGCTTAATGATCTGGCGTTCAAACTGTGCAGATGATGCAAGCATGTTAAACATAAGCTGTTGCAATGGATCTTGTTCACGGTCTGGACTAAACGTCATGCGTTCTTGATGAAAAACAACCGTAACGCCTTTTTTGTTTAGATCGTGAATCAATGTATTAAGATCAATCAGGCTTCGCGCCAGTCTTGAAATCTCATGCACATGCACCGTATACTCTATAGTTACATAATTAGTGATTTAAAGAGACCTAGAAAAAGAGAAATGGTATTTATTTGAGCTAATCAAAGTTGAGAAACTTTAGAATTCTTGCGTTAGTCAAATTTTAAGCAGCCAAAAGCTATATTTTATGAGGTTTTAGCCAATTCAAAAATTAGATAAACTATACTTTCGCAAGAGGTCTTTTGATTAAATAATAAGCGTGGAACGTGAAAAATCATAAAAAAAGCCCACCTTGGGGAAGATGGGCTATCAACTAGAAACTACAGCATTGATTTCTAAAGATAATTATAACGCATTTCGTATAAGGTGTATTATGTTAATTTTAGGAAATCTACAATATAAATTTTTATTAAAATCCCATTATTATTTGATAGAATCACAATCTATTTTATTAAAATTTATAGAGTTTTCATGAAAAAAATAGTTTTTGGGGTTTCGTTATTAACAGCTTTTTTTTGCACAAATGCAATTTCTGGAATCACTGTCATAAATAAGGCGATTCCTTTTAATAACCTTCCATCTGAAATCAAAACAGAAATTGAAAGTCATTACGTAGATGGTTGCAAAGAAGTCTCCGAAGACCCAGAGATGCCTAGAAAAAATCCGAAGATCACTTTTGATAAAGGTTTTATAGTTAACGTTGACTTCAATGCTGATGGTCTAAAAGATTACATAGTTAAATCATCAGAGGTTACCTGTGAAGGCGCTGTTTCTATGTTTACAGGAAACAGTGACGGATTCATCGACATCTATTTTCAGAATAAAAATGGTCAGTACGAGCATGTACTGAATTACTGGTTAGGTCGTGAAGGCTTAGAGCTAAAAAAAACGAAAGAGGGTTATCGCTTTATCTCTGAGTACAACGACAGTTACCTAGCTTGGGACAAGAAACAAAATAAGTTTTTGTCTTATTATGGGCCAGAGAAAAGATTAGATGTATTAGAAATCGGGGATGAAGATGCTTCTACAACTCAAACATCATCGCAAAGTAGTGCGATTTTAAAATCAGTATTAACTCAACAATAACGAGAAAGTTAACTGCTAGTCTTTGACTGGCAGTTAACTAATTTTTTACTAAACATTGAAAAGCATTTTTATGAAATTTTTTTTA
Source organism: Acinetobacter sp. YH12152 (assembly GCF_013418285.1). NCBI lineage: Bacteria > Pseudomonadati > Pseudomonadota > Gammaproteobacteria > Moraxellales > Moraxellaceae > Acinetobacter > Acinetobacter sp. YH12152. Next base: position 681 of record NZ_VPCH01000099.1, on the reverse strand, counting down.
GTCGTTCTCTTACCTATAATATTATTTAACTCAGCATATGCCTCACAGATCAGTACAATATTTATTGGTAAATGGGGAACTGACAGAGCCGCTTGTCGTGGCATAGTGAATGGTGATGATTTCAGAGTTTTAAGTATAAAAAATAGTGAAGTAAATCAGATTAAAGATGAGCGCTACGAGGGGTATTCTCATATAAACATCACCCAATTTATTGAGAGCCCTGCTAATGAACTATACGGTGTAGGATTTAGATATACATTTCATAGTGAAGAACCAGGAAGTCTTTATAGAGAACAAGAGAAAGTTCACTATGTTCTGATTGATAATAAACTATATTCAATTGATGAGTATGTTTCAGAAAATGGACAGATAGAGTCCTTCACTACTTCCTTTATAAGATGTTGATCCCACCATTTAACATAATGGGCATTATACGAAATACACTTGTATATTAATATAAATATCAATGATTTAAGAATTTCACATGGCTTTGTTGCACAAACCTATCTGTAAAGGCTTTTTCAGCGATATAATTTTCAAATGAAGAAGCCTATACACAAAATCTATCGCACAACCAATTGGCCCGCATATAACCGAGCACTCATGAGTCGCGGAAATATTGCCATTTGGTTTGATCCTGCTACGCAATGGTATGCTCCATCAAAAGGCAAACAAGGGCGA
>NZ_VPCH01000098.1:0-3930 GCF_013418285.1 Acinetobacter sp. YH12152 | reverse complement strand
AAGCCGCTTATGGTGGTTTGCTACCTGCTCCTGCAAGCCGATAGCGAGGGGCCATACCCTCATCTCTTACGCCGCTTGCTGCGGCACACTAAAGTCACTCACCCACAGTTGGTCAGGATGATCAGCATTAAAATTACGTTTCACTAAATCATCTGCCCGTTTTTGGTCATCTCGGTTACGGGTGGTTTGTTTATTCTTACCACGCCAAACACCTTGTATACCTAGCTTTTGCATCAATCGAGCAACTGTACAACGTGCAATCACATAGCCTTCACGTTTCAGTTGTTGCCAGACCTTACGCACACCGTATCGACCTGAACTTTCTTTCCAAATTCGCTTAATCTCCTCAGCATGCTGCAAGTCATGTAAATCTCGTTTCGCTCGATGTTCTGGATTTACTGTGAGATCTAAAGTCCGGTAATAGGTAGAAGCTGAGATCTGTAAAATCCTACAAATCGCCTCAACACCATATAACGCCTTATTGTTATGGATGAAATCCACCATTATTTGTGTGGGCGGTCGAGCTCCGCCTGGGCGAAAAAAGCGGCTGCTTTACGTAGAATTTCATTGGCACGCTTTAATTCTTTAATTTCTCGTTCCATTTGTTTCATTTTTTCTTGATCAGATATCTGTTGTACTTTAATAGGATTTTGCTGATCTAAATGCTTTTGATGCCAGGCACGAAGTGTTTCAGGAGTACAACCAATCTTAGGCGCAATTGCTGTGATTGCAGCCCAAGTAGAAGGATAATCTTTTTCAGATTCAATCAATAATTGAACCGCTCTTTCTCTGATTTCAGGGGTATATTTTAATTTTGTCATCGGGATAGTCTCTCAGAATATTGACTCTCCGACAAACCCGGTACGGTTCAATGATGCCAAGTTAAATTATCTGGGGAATCGAACTTACTTCGATAAGGCTATTCAATGTTGCTTGATGATCAAATCTTTATTTAAATTATATTTGCGAATGGTCACAGGCTTTGTCCAAAGTCTGATTAAGCTTTGTGGATTAGATTGGATAGCGCCAGATTACTCCACACTGTGCAGAAGACAAAGGCATAACGATATTGCAATTGGCTATCAAAAAAGTAGTGGTGGTCTCCATCTACTCGTAGACTCTACTGGCCTAAAGTTTTTAGGTGAAGGTGAATGGGAGCATAAAAAACATGGACCTGAATAGCGTCGCCAATGGCGTAAGCTTCATATTGGTATCAATGCTGAAACCCTTCAAATACGTGCCGTTCAGCTTACGACAAATAATGTCAGTGATTCACAGTTACTGGAAGATTTACTTGTTTAAATCCCTTTAGATGAACAAATCGATTCTGCCTATACAGATGGAGCTTATGAAACCAAGCAATGCCGTCAGGTCATTGCAGATCGGCAAGCGCATGCAGTGATTCCGCCAAGAAAAAATGCGAAACCTTGGAAAGATACAAAAGCTCATACTTAGGAGAGAAAGGAATTACTTCGAACGGTTAATCTTGCGAAGCAGTGCTTCTCAGGCAGGACACTATGGAAAAAATGGTCAGGCTATCATCGCCGAAGTTTGGTCGAAACCAAGATGCATTGCATGAAATTATTAGGCGATAAACTGAATGCTAGAAAGTTTGACAGTCAAGTCAACGAAATTCATGCACGTGTGGCGGTGTTAAATAAATTTACGGAATTAGGCCAACCTCATACCCAAATTGTCACTTAAATTTGAGTAGATATGGGAAATCTGAATTTTTAAATCTTTGTGCAACAAAGCTCTTTAAATCTCCCAAGTGGAAGTATCCTGTTATTTCAGAAAACTTCACATAGCAATAGTCAGCAGTTTATGGTTATTTCGACTTTTGATCATTGAAACATAAATATCATCTACAAAATTGAAGTCACTTTATATCGATATATTTATCAAATCAGTCATGTAATTTATCTAAAAAATCATCAAATGACGATGCTATTTTTTTTAAAGAGTTCTCTTTATCATGAAAATATATATAAACACCACCATAATCATTAGAATCATCATCAACATTTAACATAATAAAATCACCATTTACAGTATACGCAATAGCATAATAGTACTTAGGGAATGATATTAGTTCTCCACTATTATTATGTTTTAATGTATATGAGACTACTTTTGAATTTAATGTAAAAAAGTTTTGTATTACTCGATTATTTTTTGGAGAAATATCAAATGTATCTTTTGAAGGGCTACCACCATTTGTTGTTAGTAAAAATTTTTTGTATTCAATTGGAAAGTTAATACCAGACTCTCCCTCAAATTGATTGAGCATAACATCATTAACTTCTGAGGGTTTCTTATACTCTTCCAATAGCATTTTTTTTAATCTTTTATCATAATTAATTCCAATTAATGACAATGATTGAAGCTGTTGTTCACTTTTTGAAATTTTTTCAAATTTAATATTTTTATAAATCATTAGCTTAAAAGTATTTAAATGGATATAATTCATATAATCCTTTTTTTATTGAATTTATTTGATTAATGAGTTTTTTTTGATTTTCATGAGATATATTTTCTTCTCGGTCCAATTCGCTTTCTAGCTCTCTAAATAAAAAAGCCATTTTCACAAAATCGGTAAAATCAATATTAATTTTTTGAAATTGACTTATATCCGCATAGTCTCCTTGATTGTGATCATAGAACGATATCCCTCCTTTAACTTTATCAATAAACCACTCATCACCTTGACCTGTACGACCAATCATCCAAAAATTTTCACTAATAAAAGGGTTGATTTCCTCAACATATTTATTTTCTTTAATTGCTTCTTCATATCCAAATATTATTATATCCGCTGTAAATTCTGTAGTTTGAAATTCACTTAAAAAACTTAAATAAAAATCGTCATTTACAGTTATTTTATTAAAATTTTTTAACGCGCTTTTACGTTGAATAAAAATTTCTTTTATTTCATCAATTTCAAATACTTTATCGAACATTTACAACTCTTTATAATTAACTGCAGCAACACAAATTGGCACCTTTGACGGCTGTGGCATTATGCTTACTAATTCTTTCATTTCTAGCTAGTCTTCTCAAAGTCTGTTCAAGCATCTTTTTAGACTCTGCTTTACTCAAATTCATAGCTTCTACTTGATTCAATATTCCTCCCCATGTTTTATTCCAATTTTGCCCTGTCCTAGACCCATTAGTATGTATCCCTGGAGTTTTAGTATGTTTCTCTTTTGGCAAATTATAGTAATACTGTAGATTATTTACATCAATACCAGCTAACTCTTTGAATTTTTCTGCATATTCCTCTGGGAAACCGTGATGAATATCAGAATTTGTATGTTTGCATCCTACATAATTCTTCCAATTTCTTTGTAAAGTTCTAGTGGGTGTTTTAGCCAATCCTAAAGCATCTGTCCATTGTATTGGATTTGGAGCATAGGCATAAATATTATACCCACCACTTAATCCTACAGGATCTTTACTTACAAACCTTCCCACACAAGGTGAGTAATAACGGTTGTAATGCAATCCTGTTTCTTGGTCGAAATACTGTCCTTGAAAACGGATGTTATTGCTAATGATTTCAGAATTTTCAAAGAAACTCGATTTCGCTTTTTCAGCCTCACCACTTCGAGCATAGCTCTCGTCTTGCGCTCGTGCACAGCGTTGCTTTGCTGACACGAGCTCACCCCACGCTTTATACTCAGCTTTCCAAATAATCGAACCTGTATGGTCAGTCATTTCTTGTGGTGTGCCTAAATGGTCACAGTGATAGAATCATACATCATCAAAGCCTTTGCTTTGTTTTGTGGTTTTCCACAATGGACCACGATGTACACTATCGGTGTTTATCTGATAAACCAGCGGCTTGAATGAAATTATCATTTAAAATCTAAAAACTGCATTTCTAACTTATTTTCTTCTACTAATTTTACAAATTTTTCAGTAACCATA
>NZ_VPCH01000097.1:0-3984 GCF_013418285.1 Acinetobacter sp. YH12152 | reverse complement strand
CGCGACTCATGAGTGCTCGGTTATATGCGGGCCAATTGGTTGTGCGATAGATTTTGTGTGTAGGCTTCTTCATTTGAAAATTATATCGCTGAAAAAGCCTTTACAGATAGGTTTGTGCAACAAAGCCCTCTGCCCTATATGGTTGACGGATAGATAAAAGACTAGGAAAAGAAAAGCAGACAAAAAAATACCATCGATAATAAAATTTGTTAAAAATGTTGCACGATGAAATTTAAATAAACTTGTAAAGCTAATAAATTAACAATTTTATATTCAAAAAAACTTAAATCACAAGTTAAGCTAATAAACAGCTTTAGCTATTTTAAATAAGTTCATTTTAAAAACCAAAATTTAGATTCATTGGCTATATAAAGCTTTAAATCAGTAGCTTCACTAACTTTTTTCACTTATTTATTTAAAACTTAGCAACTTAAAAAGACAGTTAAGTATTTTTAGATATTGCTTGGAATCAATTCAATTCATCAAGTTTTAAAAAATAATTCCTTTTGTCAGGTCTATCATTTTTTAAATGCTTTAAAAATATTTTCGCAGTTTCCTTCGATGCATCCTCTCTTAGGCAACGTTCAACAAAGGATATATCTACAAATTCATCTGCTAACCCAGCACGGCCAAGATCTAAAAAATAAATTTCATTGAATTTATCTATAAAAATATTACTATCCGTGATATCGCCATGAGAAAAAACCAATCTTTCTTCAACACGAGTCTCATTTAACTCATTCCATAGACTTATGTAAGTTTTATGGTCTCCCCATAATTCAGCCTCAAAATCATCTTGATCTATCTCGTCAAGGAGGTGGTTATCAATAAAAAATTTTGACTCTTTTAACCGATAATCAATGTTTGAAATAAATGGACAATCAATAATAGCAACTGCATTTAACAGATTGAGTGCCTCCTTATAGATAGCAAGCAATTCTTGGTCTGTTAAAAAAAGCGCTGAAATTGGTTTTGCATTGATCGCTTTAGTGATCATGAATTCAAACTGCTCATCCTGAAAAGTCATGATGAGTTCAGGCACCTTTAATTTTTCAGAGAGCCAACTCAACATTTTCGCTTCACGAGAGACACTGTATGTGGTCTCTGTATATAAAGTGCTAGAGCGCTTAAGAAAAAAAGTTTCATTATTTCGATTAAAAGAATAAACATCCGATGGCGACTGACCAATTTTATTTGGCTCTAAAACGCTGTTTCCAATAAATTGTTGAATAATATTGGGCAATTCCATCAAGTTTTCCTTTTATTCAGCATTAAAAACCCCGCAAATGCGAGGCCTAGTAAATAGATGATCTTAATTAGGTTCACTGTAGCAAAAATATGGGGCGAATTCAAACATGAGGTGCGACAGTTTGAAAAGTCTTATGATAATCAACAAGCTGAGCAAATTTCTCTAATGGTGTAAGCCAATCTAACGCTTTTCTAGGACGAGTATTCAGTGACATGGCAACTTGATTTAAATAATGCTGATCTGCCTGATTTAAATCAATCCCTTTAGGTAAATATTGCCTAATTAAACCATTCATATTTTCGCATGTGCCTTTTTGCCAGGGTGAATGTGGGTCACAGAAATATACATCTATGCCTAAATCTTCTTCAAGTATTTTATGTTCTGCCATCTCGCGTCCACGGTCATAGGTCAACGTTTTACGCAGTTCTGCAGGTAAATATTTCAGAGCTTCAGTTAAAGCCTTGCGCACTGATTCTGCCTTTGCATCAGGTAATGTTGCCAAGATACAGAGCCGTGTATTTCGTTCAATAAGTGTTGCTATCGAACTTTTATTGTCTTTACCTTTAATTAAATCAGCTTCCCAATGACCCGGTATTTTTCTTTCTTGAACTTCGGCTGGGCGCTCATGAATAGTTTTAATATCCTGTAATATAGAATCTTTTTTAGGTTCACCGTTAGCTTTTCGCTTTTTATTTTCATGACGTAGACAGGATAATAAGTCTTTTTTCAACTCACCCTTGGGTAATGCTCGTATCGTTGAATAAATCGTTGTATGGCTTACATTCATTGTTTGATCCAAATCAGGAAATGTCTTTAAACGCTTTGCTATTTGCTGAGGAGACCATAAACAACGGATCGCTTCAACAATAAATTTCCAGAGGATTGAATCGATTTTGAGTTTTCTGTGACCACGTCTACGTCTAGCAAAAGTGTTATCAGAAGCATATCGAGCTTGATAAACGTCATTGATGCTATTTCTTTTAAGCTCACGATAGATCGTACTAGGATGTCTTTTAATAAGTTCAGCAAATTTTCTGGCTGAAAAGCCTTCTTTTCTTGACTCAAGCATTAATGCAGTACGATCTTCAAAGTTAAGATGATGGTATGACAATTTTATATACTCCATAAACCCTTTAAATTAATTAGGTGGTTTATGTCGCACTTCAAGTTTTACTCTGCCCTGCTTCAACCGACAGAATTCATTCTCAACTAAATGTCTGATTTTATATAAATACCAATCCATGTATGATCAATAGATGACATTAACTTTATAATTAAAGCCTTTAAATGTCATCCAAAAATAAATATTAAAATTATTAATAAATACAAGATTCAATATTTTTAATAATATTAGCTATATTGTTTTTCTTTTTTATAATATTTTTTAAGTCAAAACTAATGTTATTGATATATTTTTCTAAGCAGAAATCTAACTCAGGAATTTCTTTAATTAGTTCGTTAGTTAATTTAATTTCATAGTTTTTATCTAATTCTTGTTGTCTAATTTCAATTAATTTTTTGTTTAATATTTCAGTTGCTTTAAATTTGCAATGATCAAATCTAAAATTTTCCAATTTTGAAGTTTCTGAATAATATTTTTTTCCATTCGAGCTAATAACTTCTGTGAGGTAATCCTGTCTTACAAGCTCTCTTAGAAGAGCATAAGTCTGCTGTTTTATTTCATCTGAAATGGTATCAAATTGAATCCAGATCTCTTTTGGAGTAAACATGACTAGAATAGTTTGTCGCTCAATAACGTGTAAGAACTGTTCTTTAACTGCATTTTTAATTTCTTTCATATGCCTTATCTTGGAAAGATGATAGCTAATTTTCAATTTATAGATTCTAAATTCTAAGTTGTAGCTTACTGAAACCGAGGTATCTTTACAGATTGTATGCCCTTTATCATTAGCTTTAAGTTCATTAAACGCACTCCGAAAAATTATCAATTTTAAAAATTTAAAGGAAAATAATCTATCACTTTTCAGTCGCATGATTCGATAAAAGTAAAATTTCCTGAGATGTATGAATACTAAGGAATCCTTAGTAATAAATCAATTTAAAACTAAGAAAATCTTAGTTTTATGGTTTATATCTGAACTAATGTCACAACATAATTCAAATGTTTTCTCTATACGTTTAAGAATTGCTCGAAAAACAAAGAACTTGTCCCAAGAACGTTTAGGGATATTGGCCGGTATTGATGAATCATCCGCAAGTGCTCGGATGAATCAATATGAGACTGGAAAACATGTTCCTGACTTTCTTATGGCGACAAAAATTGCAGATGTTTTAGAGGTTCCTGTCGCTTATTTTTATACTAATGATGATTTAATGGCCGAAATTATTTTAAAAATTCATTTGATGACATATTTACAGAAATTGGAAGTTTTAAAATTTATTGATAATTCAGAAGAACTTACCGATTGATGTCAATTGATTAGCGCTTATGACGTTTATAAAAGAATTAATTAAGCTTCTTTATCACACGTACTGTATGCTAATTTTAGATCGTAAATACTTTTCGTAAAAAGTATAGATCAACTCCTTGAATAACCACATAAATGTGCTCTAATCAACAATAACGTCAACTATAAGTATTTACTTCGTAAGCGTCCGCTGAACACACCTTCTGAATTCATCCTATAAGCCTTAATTTAGTCCCCACTTAGAAACAAGTGGGGACTTAAATTTATGACTACAAATAATCAGACATCCATCGCATCTCTTGCGAA
>NZ_VPCH01000096.1:0-4067 GCF_013418285.1 Acinetobacter sp. YH12152 | reverse complement strand
AGTGATGGGAGAGAATGTTCAAGAGTGGATTCTAAATGTTCAGATAAAGACATAAAAAAATGAGCGTATTCACATACACTCATTTTTACTACATTTTACTAAAATTTGCTTAACTGACTGGCATTACACATCGGGTGGGCTTTTTGTTGATGTGTCTAAAGTATTTTATACTGTGCAAATGAGAAATTTAAAACGCCAGCACAAATTAAAGGTATCAAACGTGATTTGGTCAACTGAACAAGATGCCGTGTTGATCGAACATGCAGATTTAGCTATGTCTGAATTAATCCAGCACTTGGGATTTAGTGAAGAAGACATTTTACAAAGAAAAAAAGTATTGGGTTTAAACCGGCGGGCACGTCAAATTCAACGTTTATATTTTAAATAATTGAAATCAAATTCATTGAAAGCTGCGACAGATCTAAAATGTCTGTGAATTTAAAAACCCACAATCTGTGGGCTTTTAAATTTTTGCTCAATTATTTTGCAACAGCTTCAGAAGCAGGAGCCGCTTCAGTTGCATCTTGAGCAACTTCAGTTGTTTGAGCTTCAGATGCAGCAGCTTCAACTTTTTGTTCTTCAGCAGCAAATGTAGTTGCAGCAGCAGCAGAGATAAGTGTAGCGAAAAGTACTTTGTTTAAAGTTTTCATGATTCAATCTTCAGTCTATTTTTTTGGAAAAAACAACTTAATGTATTAATCATGATAAAAGTGTAATTAAAATGGGTTGTTATGTGTCTAGCTTGTGAACACTTACGAAAAACTTATCAAAATAAATCAATAGTTTGAAGTCTATCACAAAATAATATGTGTCTTTAAATTGTCGTTTATTATTTGAAAGGCTTTAAAAAGAAAAACCCGAATAAATCGGGAAGTGTATTTTACGTTGTTATTACAGCGAAACTTACACACTTTCGCTTAATAACAATTTAGCGCTCAATTATGACGCCATGATGAAAAGGAGGTTATTCAGCAGGGCATTCAATTTTGAGTTTTTCTTTGTAATAGTCCTGTGCAATCTTCAAATCATTCAACATTTTATCTTGAGTATAGTCTTGGGCTGCGAGTTTGAGCATGGCAGGCATATAGTTGGTTTTATATTCATGAGGGTAGTCATGACATAAGACTTGTGTTTTTTCCTTGATAGATGTGCTTGGGGCATCTAAAACATCAAGGTATTGACTGATTTGCGCATCTGACTGCTCAAATTGTTGAGTCGCTTGTTCCGTTGTTAAATCAGCGTTTTGGCTTTCAGCTGCAGCCACCTCGTCATTGGGTTGTTGGCAGGCAGTAAGAATGGTAGCGAAAAATATAAAAGAGAGAATTTTCAATTTTTTCATAAAGTTCAACTCACTGATGTGAATTTATAGATTTAAGTTTTCAATGATTTTAGCAGTATCCCTCTATAGTAACACCTGTACAGGCAGATCTGCTGAAAGTCTGATGTTGAATCGATAGTGTGTTAACTACATGGCTGATGCATAAGTTTCAACGACTCTTAAGCAAAAGCGTAGAAATTTTTGTTTGGAATTACTAAACTATCGCATTGCAAATTTGCCGTCCAATTCCGAAGCTTCAAATTCCTCAATTCAATCGTTGAGCAATGTTGATATTCATTGTCATCATTCAATTGCATAATCATTGCCATGAAACGTTTTTACGCTCAACAGATTTTGCGAACATACATTTGAATTTAGCATTGTAAAAGTGGCTTGGAAGATTTCGAATGTGGTTCGGGCATCATTTGCTAAATATAGCTAGAGGTTAAAACATTGAGTCAACATCCTGTCATTCAAGAATTATTCGATCGTCCCATCGAGAGAAAACTGTGGGTGGCACCTATGGCAGGTGGGTTAGATTACGTTACTATTTACAATAACATCCAATTTAATGAGTATAAATAGTGCATTATCTAACCAAAATTATTAACGGACTAACAATTTGCTTCCTAGCATCAGTGAATTGCTATGCTAAAGATGAACCATCAAATGCTCATAATGTAATTGAATTTAAATGGTACGAAGCCAAAAATTATTACAACAGAATAATGAGAGAGTCTAGAGAAGCCAAAAGGAATGATAGTGATTGTGAGAAAAAACTGGATAGCTGTGATAAAGATATGAAAAGCTATCTTTATTACCCGAAAGCATTAGCTGACGCAAAAGCTCGCTTAGAAGCAGCTGAAAGTAAACTATATGAGAAAATATCATTAGAATTTAATGCAGAGAATGCTGGGGTTCAGAAAGATTAATACTTTTATAAGAAGCGGCGTAATCAGAAAAGTCTTGTCGCGTTAAATAATAGATATTCTTTTCAGAAATATCTAAACTAGCGATATGCTGTAGTGCTCCTGTTTTTGTCCTAGCAAAACTGTCCGCCTCATCCAAATACTGAAATATGAATTCTCTGAGTGTTTTTGCTTAAGTTGCACCTCAGGGTTCAACATTTTTTCAGGGTGCAATTCAATTTCTGCCTCTGCGCGTTTAATCCACTCATCAGCCAAAGACTTTTAGCTAAATGTTTTGGATTGCTTGAATTCTGGGTAGCCTTGAAGTTGTACGCGGACTTGAGCTCTATACCGAGTTGTACCGTCTTTTGTTTGTCGCTTAGTGACTGTACCTATAAATTTGCAACATTGAAATTTCGTGGTGCAAATAGGTTGCAACTAAAGAGCATTAAAAGTCAATACGAAGCGACTAAACGAAGTTAAACGAGGTTAAAAGATTTTGAGTAAAAACAATGTCATTCAAGAATTATTCGATCGTCCCATCGAGAGAAAACTGTGGGTGGCACCTATGGCAGGGGTTACAGATCGCCCATTTCGTACACTTTGCAAATACTTTGGCGCAGGTCATGCTGTCAGTGAAATGATGACGGCAGATAAGACCTTACGCATGAGTAAAAAGAGTCTTTATCGTGCGAATTTTGATGGTGAAATAGCACCTATCTCAGCTCAAATTGCAGGATCAGATCCAGCTGAACTGGCTGAAGCCGCTCGCTATCAAGTGGCAAATGGTGCACAAATTGTCGACATTAATATGGGATGTCCGGCGAAGAAAGTTTGTAATAAGTTGGCAGGTTCTGCGCTGCTCAAAGATGAAGATTTGGTGGCCCGCATTTTAGATGCTGTGGTCGAAGCAGTTGATGTGCCTGTGACCTTAAAAACCCGTTTGGGCTATCTCAATGGTCATGAAAACATTATGCGCGTTGCGAAGCGTGCCGAAGAAGCTGGGATTGCTGCGTTGGCGCTTCATGGTCGTACACGTGAAGATATGTATCTGAATACGGCGCGTTATAGCTTAATTAAAGATGTGAAATCGTTGATCAATATTCCTGTGATTGCCAATGGTGATATTGATACACCTGAAAAAGCCAAATATGTACTGGATTATACTGGTGCTGATGCAGTCATGATTGGTCGTGCAGCTCAAGGTCGCCCATGGATATTCCGTGAAATAGGACATTACCTGACGACAGGTGAGCATATGGCGGCGCCAAGTATTATGGAAGTCCGTGACGTATTGCTTGGACACTTGTCTGAATTATATGGTTTTTATGGCGAATATTCAGGTTGTCGAATTTCACGCAAACATATTGCTTGGTACACCAAGGGTCTACGCTCTAGTAATGAATTCCGCCAAAATATGTATAAAGTTGAATCTACAGCAGATCAATATAAAGTCGTCGAGAACTATTTTAATCACTTACTTGATCATGGTCAGATCATGAGTGATGTTCAAGTTGATCAGGTCAACTTGCTTGAAACCAAATAATTTAAAGCCAAACGAAATGGATCTGCACAATTTGATGCAAAGTAGGCTGCTTTAAGTTAGTTAGATTGATTTGAAATAGATTTAACTAACTTGATTCAAATGATCTGAAACAATTCTTGAATTGTGCATCGATGATGGCCTAAATTACATATAAAAAGCCCTCAATGTTGAGTAATGCCAGTCAGTTAAGAGATTGACTGGCTTTTTCTTGGGTATTTTTGAGGTTTTCCTTTTACAACCCTTGGATAACTCCTCACTCTTCTCTCAGGTATAACATACCGATTAGATTTCTCCA
>NZ_VPCH01000095.1:0-4129 GCF_013418285.1 Acinetobacter sp. YH12152 | reverse complement strand
TTAAAATGCTGTGCTGCTTTTCGCACAGACATTTCATCTCGAATCATAATTTCTATGACTTTGTCTTTAAAATCTTTTGAATATCCCATATCTCTATTGTTCTATAGTTTTTAGGATTTGGCTATAGTTGTGATGTGTGTCACAAATTGCTATTCATTTACGCCAACGCTATTGATTTAATCTTCTCATAAATTTCACTCGGGATGAGTGAGGAATATTAAAAAGGATTAAATAATCGTGAAAAAAACAATAGTCGCAATGGCATTGACCTTATGTGTTTCTGACGTTGTTTTTGCAGCAGAAGGCTTGGTGGGATTAGCCGATGAAGAATTATCTGCCATCAATGGTGCTGCATTGATGAATATGTCCTATACCGATCCTGTTTTAGTCAACCAACAAATGGTCGATGAAAATATTGGTTTCTACAAACTCAGTTTAGATGCGGTTATGGATCTGAACGTCAATGTCAAAAGTTTGCAACTCGGCTGTGGTGGGGTAAACGGGTCAAATGGCTGTGATATTGATATTCGTCATCTAGCGCTGAGTGGTAATGCTACTTCAACCGATGCCAATGGTAATCCCGTCTTTAATGGTGATCGAGCGTCGACAAGTGCCGAACTGAAAAATCCGTTTATTGAATTTGCAATTAAAAACCCAAAACAAGCCGCTTTACGAGAAGTTAAAGGCTTCCGTGTCAGTGCTGAATCAATTACAGGTTTACTGACCACTGGTATTCAAAACACGGGTGCGCCGACAGACGGGATTAAGTCACTGAGCGGTTATATGAAAATTGCACCGACTACAGGGACAGCAAAGACCCAAGCAGCGATCTTTGGGGATAGCAGTAGCGAGACTTTATCGGGGAATTTGGTGATTAATACGATTTGGAACAATGATCGTAGCTTTGTCAGCCAACCTGAAAATAGTAAGGGTTTAAAAATTCCTTCAATGAATGTGCCATTTACCGTCCCTGAAATTACCATCAACGGAAAACGACAAACTCAAGCCGTTGCCAAAAATATCAGTGCGACTGTACCGTCGATTCAACTCAACCGTGATAGTGGTAGTTTGCAGGTCAAACTTGACCGTAATTTGTTATGGGTAGAAGGGGCGCAGTTCTTTATGGATTCGGGCTCATCAATTGATGGTTTGAAAATGAACATTACCTTTGAGCAAGCCTTAGATATGATTCATAACATTCCATTAAATGGCACAGCAGGTTATTTATCGCTTCAATCTCAAGATATCAGTTGGCCAGATGCCAATGCAGATGATATTGCACGTACAGGTTGGTGGATGTCATTTAAAGACCCGATTAATATTGGCAAATTAAATCCAACATCTGAAGTAGATATTTCAGGCGTCTTGCCACAAGTTGCACAAAAAGTATCGCAAATTTTAACCAATGAACCGATTTATATTCCGTTAGGTTCTGCTGTTGGTGCAGCATTTGGTCTACCGATTTATAAAAATGTCGGTTCAATTAACCTCAGCAATGCCGGTGCGGCCAATTTAACTTTAAAAAATCAGGTCTTGGGGAATCAGGAAGTTCGGACCAACTGTTTTGGTGGGTTGAAATTCTGCTAAATCTGCAATTTAAAAATAAAAAAACCTCCAAAATGGAGGTTTTTTTATACAACTTATTTATGAAAAATACGGGCTTTATCGCGCTGCCAATCACGGTCTTTTTCCGTTGCACGCTTGTCGTGAAGTTGCTTACCTTTTACTAGGGCAATTTCAAGCTTGGCATGAGGACCTTTCCAGTAACATGCCAAAGGCACACATGAATAACCTTTTTGGTTAATCGCACCTTGTAGTTTTTCAATTTCACGGCGGTTCAGCAATAATTTACGAGTACGTGTCGCTTCAGGCACCACATGCGTCGAAGCACTCAGTAAAGGTTGCACTTGAGCGCCGAATAAAAATGCTTCGCCATTTTTAAACGTAATATAGCTTTCTACGATGGTCATACGACCCGCGCGCATTGATTTGACTTCCCAGCCTTGTAATGAAAGACCCGCTTCAAATTTTTCTTCAATGAAATAATCGTGACGCGCACGTTTATTGAGGGCAATCGTACTGCTACTATTTTTTTTAACTACTGCTTTCGTCATAATCAAAAACTTCCAAACTTAGCACTATTGTACCCGAACTTTGAATAAGATGAAGTTTTTAAATTTACAAGCTGACTTCACCTATAAATCAAGATTTTGTTAAAATACCCATCTACAAAATAACAGAGTACAACTGGATGTCTAAAACTCGTGTAATTTATCCGGGCACATTCGATCCAATTACTAATGGTCATATCGACTTAGTGACACGTGCATCACGCATGTTTGACGAAGTTGTCGTGGCAATTGCAATTGGACATCACAAAAACCCTGTGTTTAGTCTGGAAGAGCGTGTTGCACTAGCGCAAGAGTCTTTAAGTCATTTGTCAAATGTTGAGTTTGTAGGTTTTGATGGGCTGTTGGTCAATTTCTTTAACGAGCAAAAAGCAACAGCCGTATTACGTGGTTTACGTGCAGTTTCAGATTTTGAATATGAATTCCAATTGGCAAATATGAATCGCCGTTTGGACAGTAAATTTGAAGCGGTATTCTTAACCCCATCAGAGCAATATTCGTTTATTTCATCTACGCTCGTGCGTGAAATTGCACGTTTAAATGGTGATGTCACTCAGTTTGTACCACAAGCTGTCGTGGAAGCCTTTAAGCGTAAACAACAGCAAGGTTGGTAGAGTGTCTTTATATATCACTGATGAATGCATCAACTGCGATGTCTGTGAACCTGTATGCCCCAATGAGGCGATTTTCATGGGGGAACTCATTTATGAGATTAACCCTGATTTGTGTACGGAATGCGTTGGGCATCACGATAAACCGCAATGTCAGTTGTTCTGTCCGGTGGATTGTATTCCATTGGATCCGGCACATCCTGAAACTCAGGAACAGCTTCAACAAAAGTACGAAAAACTAACTGCTCAAAAAACATCAAGCAATTAGTTGTCAGATTTGTTAGAATGCGCCCCGAAGTGAACCAGACGATCGCTGCTGTGTATAGGTCTCCGTGACTAAAGCAGGGGAGGAAAGTCCGGGCTTCATAGGGCAAGGTGCCAGGTAACGCCTGGGCGGTGTGAGCCGACGGAAAGTGCAGCAGAGAGTAGACCGCCTTCATTATGGTTTCGAGCAATCGAAATCGGAGGTAAGGGTGAAAGGGTGCGGTAAGAGCGCACCGCGTGTCTGGTAACAGTTCACGGCATGGTAAACCCCACCGGAAGCAAGACCAAATAGGGATCCTTTAGGCATGGCCCATGCTGGATCCGGGTAGGTCGCTTGAGCGTATGAGTGATTGTACGCCTAGAGGAATGATCGTCCTCGACAGAACCCGGCTTATCGGTTCACTTCAACAAATTTTGATCAAATACGCGCATTATGGGCTTGACGATATTTAAATATACCTCCATAATGCGCGCACAGTTTAAGGCTATGTAGCTCAGTTGGTTAGAGCACCGCACTCATAATGCGGGGGTCACAAGTTCAAGTCTCGTCATAGCCACCATATTCAAAAAAAGACCACTCCGATTGAGTGGTCTTTTTTTTTGTTTTGATGTTTTAAAATCGAAAGTTTTATCATCATAAATGATGTTAAGCAGTAATATCAGAAGCGCTATTTGATTCAAATAAAAGAACGATACGCGGTAAGGTCATCCGCAAGTGTTTGAGATAAGACTATATCTATTCAAAAATGTTTTTGCGATACTTTGAATAATTTGACGCTAGTGAACGAGTTTTGTCGGTGAGGTGCATTGCACCGCATGATGGTTTCCTTGCGAAGCACGCTTCTCATTTTGCCGAATGAGAAACAACGTTTCGTAAGAGTACCTCCAGCTGAAGGCTAATCCCTTTATTTAAACCCTATGTAAGACTCCGTCGAATAGGCTTAAAAATCATTTTTAAAATATGTCATTATTTTAAGGGCGTAACATCAGATCTTAAATAGGGTCTGTTGACATTTGTTGATTAAAAAAATAGCGAGATAGTAAAATTAAATCGCCAAACCCAATTTTACACTCGCTATGCCTCGAACAATGCTAAATGATCAACACTGGTCCAAGTTACTTGCT
>NZ_VPCH01000094.1:0-4816 GCF_013418285.1 Acinetobacter sp. YH12152 | reverse complement strand
TTGTTCCACTTTAGATATTTGTTTAAGATGAGATGTAACTCATTGAAATGTGTCATCATATTCGTCGTCAGAAAACAAGTATTATGCCATTATTTCAATGAGTTATCTTTTTTTGTCGTGTACAAAGATATTTTTTAATGATAAATAAAAAGCCTATTTTTAAAGAAATTTAGCATACGGCATAGTGAAAACAACAATAGAGCAATTACTCAACAATAAACATTAACATCAATTATTTAGATCAGATTCAATTTTAGAGGCTGTTGATCTTTGCTCAAATATCATTCAGCAATGCATTGGCAGCCATACCATGACAAAGGCTAATGCGACATTACTGGCGTAGTTTCTTGCCAGTTTGTCGTAGCGAGTAGCTATAGCCCGATATTTTTTAATCTTTAAAAAGGCGTTCTCTACCAAGTGCCGGTACTTATAAAGGCACCAGTCCATATGACCATTCCCAGTTTTGCTGTTCTCTTTTCTCGGAATATTGGCCACGCAACCTTGAGCTTCAATAAATGCTCGTAAACTATCACTATCGTAGCCCTTATCGGCAGTGACATGGCTTGATTTTGGGGCTTCTGCTATCAAACTCTGCGCATGGGCGATGTCATGTACTTGCCCACCCGAGATTTCGAAGTAAACGGGAAGACCACCGCTATCAACAGCAAGATGAATTTTTGTCGAATTGCCACCCCGACTTTTTCCTATAGCTTCGTCTGCACCACTGGCTGCTCCGCTGCTATCCTGATGCGCCTTCACGATACTTCCATCAATAAATAGCCATTCAGGGTCATTCTCAGACGATATGCTTTGAAATAGTTTTTGAAATACCCCCCTTCTTTGACCAGAGGTTAAAACGTCTAAAAACAGTGTTCCAACGGCCAAATTTTTCAGGCAGATCTCGCCATTGAATTCCAGTGCGCATCCGATACAGAATGCCTTCAAGCGTGTTCCTGTGTTCGTACTTATTATAAACACGCCCCGTTTCTTTGAGGATTTGCTTTAGGGCTTTCCAGGCTTTATCTGTTAACATTGTTCTTGGCATAGCAACGTCCGTTCTCGGTGGTATTTTTGATTTTTGGCGAAACCATTATACCTTGTTGCTATGCCGTTTAATTTTCACTCAAAGATCAACAGCCTCTAGTTGAATCTAGGCTTGGTGCCGACTATACTGAAAGTGCCGTTCGCAATACCATTAAGGGTATCAGCTAGAACAGCAAGTACTTCTATTCAGTAAGGGAAGGAATCCGTAATGGCTAAAAAGACAATTGCGAAATTTGATATCTCGGCAACCGCACCAGAGGGTTTTGAACATGAGCCTGACGCAACAGGTGGTTTTTGGTGCCATAAACCGCTTAACACTTTGCCGCCGGGTGATTTTATATCGCCCTACTCGCGTCATAAAACCTTACCAACTCCGGGAATCGAAAAGCGTAAAGCCTGGATAATTGGTGGCGGTGTCGGAGGACTTGCCGCTGCATTTTATTTAATTCGCGATGGTCATATGCCCGCCGAAAATATCACTATTTTAGAAGAAATGAGGGTAGAAGGCGGCTCTATGGATGGTGCGGGTAACCCTGAAGACGGTTACATCATTCGCGGTGGTCGTGAAATGAACTGGAACTACGACACCCTCTGGGATCTATTCCAGGACATTCCCGCCCTTGAACTTCCCGAAGGGTATTCTGTTCTCGATGAATACCGAATGATAAACGACAACGACCCAAATTACTCTAAGGCCCGTTTAATTAACAAGTCCGGCGAGATCCTTGACTCAGAAGACCTAGGACTGAGTAAATCTCAGCAATGGGAACTTATCCGCTTAATGCTGAAACGAAAGGAAGAGTTAGACGACACGAGCATTGAGGAATATTTCAGTGAAGGCTTTTTACAAAGCAACTTCTGGTTTTTATTCCGTACTATGTTTGCTTTTAAAAACTGCCACAGCCTGTTGGAAACCAAGCTCTATTTGCATCGTTTTCTGGACTCAATTGACGGCTTTGGTGACATGTCTGTTCTGCTTTTCCCTAAATACAATCAGTACGACACCTTTATAAAGCCACTGACCGACTTTTTGCGTGAAAAAGGAGTGAAATTTACCTTTGAAGCCAGAGTCGATGACCTTGATATAAGCTTTACCGGAGACAAAAAGACAGTAACCGGAATTCAGGCCGTTATTAAAGGTAAAGAGCAATATATTGAAGTTGGCAAGAATGATTTAGTGTTCGCCCTCACCGGCTCAATGACTGAACAGACGGGTTATGCCGGTATGGATAATGCGCCGGAGCTTAACTGTGAAAGGCATGACCCGGGTAGCGAAAGTGGCTGGAACTTATGGAAGAACCTCGCCAAGAAGTCTCCCGTTTTCGGTAAGCCAGAAAAATTTTATGGTGACGTAGACAAGTCTATATGGGAGTCGGCCACCCTTACCTGCAAGCCCTCACCCCTTGTCGATAAACTGAAAACCTTATCAGTAAACGACCCATACTCCGGTCGAACCGTAACCGGCGGCATAGTGACTTTTACTGACTCCAACTGGCTGTTAAGTGTTACCTGTAATCGCCAACCCCACTTCCCCGACCAGCCAGATGACACATTGGTGTTGTGGGTTTATGGCCTGTTGATGGATAAGCAAGGCAACCGTGTAAACAAAACCATGCCAGAATGCACCGGTAAAGAAATTCTGACCGAGCTTTGCCATCATCTGGGTATTGAAGACCAGTTAGATGAGGTTATAGCCAACACCAAAATACGCATTGCGCTTATGCCTTATATTACAGCTCAGTTTATGCCCAGAGCTGCAGGCGACAGGCCCAGAGTAGTTCCTGAAGGCTGCACGAATTTAGGCTTAGTGGGACAATTTGTAGAAACTCGCAATGACATAATATTCACCATGGAAGCCTCTATTCGCACCGCCCGTATTGGTGTGTATAAACTGCTGAATATTCCCAAACAGGTGCCTGATATAAGCCCGACACAATACGACATTCGTAACATCATAAAAGGTGCCAGAGCGCTCAATAGCAATAAGCCTTTTATTGGCGAGCGTATGCTGCACCGCTTACTCGACAAAACCTACTTTGCCCACATACTGCCGCCGCTGCCCGAACCGGAGGAGAAAAAGCAAACGCACTTCGAAGAAGAGCTAAGGGAACTGCTTGGTAAAGGCGGTGACTCAATACATAAATTCTCAAGCTGGGTTAACTCGCTGAGGGAGAATTTTTCGAGCAAAGATAAATAGTAGGTTAGGTTTTGCCTGAATTCAGATAATAACCGCAACACTCATGTAATGGGATAGGTCGGAAGGAGGTCAGCTACCCACATGTGGTAGTCTTACTTTTCGACCAAAAAAAGTGAGTTCCAACATGAGTTAGATGTGCGTTTTGGACACTATGTCACAGATGCAGACTTCATTACCAATGCTGAAACTCAAGAACGCTACGCTTCACGCCTATATGTACAATTGCCTGAAGGCTCAGAGCAAATTAATCTGAAAGCCAATGATTTAGCTATTTTCACTTTAGGCTCTATTACAGCAGACTCACGTTATGGCGGTAATCATGACGTGCCTGCCCTTATTCGTCATCGAGAAGATCATGGCTGGACGCTTTGGGAAACGCTGGCACAAAAAGCCCCAGACTTTGGCCGTCCAATGACTTTTTATGGCAATGTCGATGAACATAAGTGGGAGTCTTTCACTCTGACCATGAAAGATGACGTGCTACTTAAACGTATTATTGACTATACAGGCAATGAACCAGGCACAGGCGCACTCATGACTTGGTATGAGTCGGGTTGGCATTTATCCATCGTGGTTCCTGCACAGCCACACTTTGCCGACTTACCTGAAGGTTTATATACCTTATGGGGCTACGGTTTCCAAATTGACCATATAGGCGATTACATCAAAAAACCAATGTCCGAAGCCACGGGGCAAGAAATCCTAACAGAACTGATTAAACAGCTCGGTTTTGACGACATTTTAGATCATGTTTTGGCAACGACTGATGTTACTACCGCCATGATGCCATACGCCTCTGCCCTATTCGCCTGCCGTAAACCGGGGGATCGTCCACAGGTAATTCCACAAGGCTCACAAAACTTTGCTTTCCTTGGACAGTTTGTGGAAATTGAAGATGACGTGGTCTTTACTGTGGAATATTCAGTTCGTGGGGCGATGCTTGCCATTTATGAATTTTTTGGGGTGGAACGTGAAATCCCTGAAATTTACAACGGTCTACTTGATCCCAAAGTGGGTTTAAAAGCTTTAGAAACAGTGTTCCACTAAGTTTTTAATATATAGCGATAAGAGCACCTTTATGTCGCCACTATTACATAGTTTAATTTAAGCAACGTTTGGATACACGAGTGTGGCAGGGATGCCACACGTTATCCATCATAATAGGGATGTTATGTATGGGTAACAAAGGCTTTTGCTTTCTTTTGGCTTATCAAAAGTAAGGGTATTGCCTACACAAACACCTTTTATACTTTATTGAAAGTTGAGGCCGTGTACGCACCTAATTTTAAATTGGATAAAAAGAAAAATTAGATAAAACTTTATACCTCATTCGTAAATAAATTGACTAATCAACATAGGAAAAACATCTCCACGTTTTAAATAATACTCCGAAACTGACTAAGTGCTTTTCTATCTTTTTCTCATGATTTTAGATTTCATAAAAATTACCTCTGTACACGACAAATTTCATAGGATCCTTGTCCTATCAGGCTTTTTCTTTCTTAAAATTGCTAGCACTTTCTTAAATTCTTCTTTTTTTCCAAAACCAATCAAACGTAGAATAGCCATTTGAAC
>NZ_VPCH01000093.1:0-4875 GCF_013418285.1 Acinetobacter sp. YH12152 | reverse complement strand
TAAGTTCTTTATCCGACATAGACACCAACATATCAAACCGTCCGCTAACGAAATTGCAAAAGTGCATATTCTAAAAGCGGACATTTTTACTTTGGAGAAACCGGACATTTCTATTTTGGAGTTACACGTTCAATTCGTATAACAGCCATTATGTTAAATAGCACACTAAGTTAGAAATTTTCAGCCCATTTATCCCAAAAACCTGGTTCATCATGGTGCTTGTTCTTCATGGCGATTTCTAACGGAAGCAAATAAAAAAGAACACCTTGGATACGGGGGCTACCATCAGAATTTTCTAGATGATCCTTAACTTGAATATAAGTCGGATTGTTTTCATCATAAGGAACATCTATATATATTTCTCCTCGATAAGACTCCATATAGTTTTCATTTGCCATATGAAAGCATTCAATATAACTAATTTTATGGCTTTCCAACCACTGTATTAATTGTGTTCTACTAACCCATTCTTCATAATCATAGCCCTCATAGATTTCATTATCAAAAGCAACGAAAAGCACATCTCTGTTTTTTTCTCGAGCAATTTGATCAATATGTTTTAGAATTCTTGGCATTTTAGTTCCCTTATATCTAGGTGTTAGGGGGAGAGTTAATTATTTCATATGTTCTTGTAATTCATTTTTGAATAACTCGATTGCATCCTCAGCATTGTGCAAGTGAATTTCTTCCATAAGACCTGGTGATGCCACAGAGTAAAAAATCTCACTATTCTCATCTGTTTGTGTAGCTGCAAAGGAAACTGATCTTTTCCAACCAGGTTGTTTGCATGAAATATAATATTGTGCGATAGCATCTCCCCGCATCATTCCTCCACCAACTTTCAGACCGTTCTTGACCTGATTGCTGTCGAATTTTAGCCATTCATTATTTGCGGCTATTTCATGTACTAAATCTTGAACTTTTGAACGAATCGGCTGTAGAAACTTTTTAGTGTATTGGCTTCCACCTATCTGACGGAGCGCATCTTGCACAGCTAATTGAACCTCTGGTTTGTTCTTATCAACGGCATTTTTATAAAGCACATTAAGTTGATGTTGCGAGTAAATACCTTCTTGAATTTTGCGTAATAATTCATTGATTTTATTAACTGATGACATAACTTACCCTCTTTTTAACCATTTGTTGTTTGGCTTTCTTGTGTTGTAGATACTAAACTACAAGTATAAAAAAATCAATTTATTCTTTTAAAATAATTTTTATCCATTGTTCTTTATATTTATAATGTTGTATATTAATTAAAATCATTTTATTTTTCTTTTGAAGTTGGTGTTTTTATGAGTCGGAAATATAAAGATCAAACAGTCATAGTTTTTACATCAGAACCAAAATCAGCACTGATACATAAGAAAGGAAGTGGTGATTGGACAGCAAATATTGCAACTTTGTCTAAGGCTGAGTACTTACTATGTGTCCATAATGATAAAAATAGATATCACTATGGTGAACTAGATACTGATATTGAACGTGGCCAAGCGTTCTATATTGGAAAAATCAAAGGCGTAGAGACTTTAGATAATGGCAGAAAGTTTATCCAAGTATCTGAATATGCAATTTTACCTAATACTGAAATCTTTAAGAATGCATGGAAAAGATTAACGTTAGGTGGAAAAGCAGAAAAAGCACAGCAGAATCCAATTAAATATGAGAGTACTCAAGATGTATTGGACTTATTTGAGATTCAACTTGATGATTTAACATGGGAAATCGCTGAAAAGCATGAAGAAAGTGATTCAGTTTCAATATTAAATTTTTCATCTCTAGCATTGCCAGATCTAATTGATGAAGCCCGTAAAAAAATCGCAGAAGTAGCAAAAGTACCTAAAGAAAATGTCACGATAAAAATTGAGTTTTGATAAGATCTTCTAAAATTAACATAATACACGTTATACGAATCTAAAAACGGGAGCCTTTAGCTCCCATTTTTACTATATTTTTTAAAGTCTTAGGCATGTTGTACTGTGAGTTTTAGGCCTAAAGCATTCACAACACGATTAATCGTATCAAAACGTGGTGCTGAATCCTGACGTAGGGCTTTGTAGAGTGCCTCACGTCCAATCCCTGCTTCTTTAGCGATTTGAGTCATGCCACGAGCTTTAGCAATAACGCCAAGTGCATGGGCTAATTCAGCTGGATCATTCTCTTCAAGAACCATATTGAGATACATCACAATGTCTTCTTCAGTTTTGAGCGACTCAGCCATATCAAAACTTGGTAAATCAGCGACTTTAACCATTTTAATCCTCCAATGTTTTCGATAATTTGACTGCACGATCGATATCTTGTTGTTGAGTCGATTTATCTCCTCCACCAAGCATTACAATCACTACGTCACCATGTTGGATGTAATACATTCTCCATCCAGCACCGAAGAACTCTCTCATTTCCCAAACGCCATCTTGAAGAGGCTTAATGTCTCCCCAATTTCCACGTTGAACCTTATCCAATCTACGATTCAGGCGAATACGGGTCATATTGTCTTTAATGCCATCCAACCATTCATCAAACTCTGGCAGACGTTTAATTTCAATCATGAGGATTCCTTGTTTTCTCACCATATTGTATTCGATCGAATACAATATGCAAGTAATCTATATGGACATCCATTAATTTCTTATAATCGCCATTATGTTAAGTGATTAAAAAAGCCTTGAAATAGTTGTAAATTAGTTGTAAAATAGTTGTATATTAATTTCACACCTATGGAGGTTTTTATATGTCAAGAATGTCAAAAACAAGCGCCAGCTATATTCGTATTGCGGATAAGATTATTTTTACCTATGCGGAACTAGTACCTGGCAATCATCATGAGTTCAACAAAAAAAATAAAGGCGTACCAGTTGCCGCTGTGCATTATGAAAAATTAGACGAGTATATAATTTTACGTGATGGTCAGGAACAACCGCTGTGCATTGATGACCCGAAAAAATTTATCAGATCAATTCGCCGATTAAATAAAGATTGTGAAATCATAAATAAGCTATGACCATATTTAATGGAATACCTAGAATGACACTTTTAACGATAGTTTAAGCGTTTACACAGTTTTATTTACAGTCTCTTAAGTTTTCCTAAAATTAACATAATACACCTTATACGAAATTAAAAAAAAAATGGAGCCTAACGCTCCATTTTTTAATAACTTTTTTTAAATTGCTAAGCGTAAATTCAGTGCTTTTACAACTTTAATCACAGTATCAAAACTAGGGTTAACATCACCAGAAAGTGCTTTATAAAGACTTTCTCGGCCTAAGCCTGTATCTCGTGATAATTGAGCCATTCCTTTAGCTTTTGCAATGTTACCTAAAGCCTTTGCAATGAATGCGGCATCGCCATTAGATTCTTCAATACATGCTTGTAAGTAAGCCTGCATATCATCCTCTGTTTTAAGATGCTCAGCACTGTCCCATTTGCGAAGTTTAATAGCCATTTATAGCTCCTCCTCTAAATCTTGTGCCAATTGCAGGGCAAGTTTTATATCTTTACTTTGCGTAGACTTATCTCCGCCTGCTAAAAGAATAACAACCCTTTGCCCTTGCTTGCAGTAATAAATCCTATAGCCTGGCCCAAAGAAGAAACGTAATTCAGAAACACCTTCACCGACCGGCTCAGTATCTCCAAAGTTTCCATCTTCAACCCGATCAATTCGGACTTGTATGCGTCTTTTTGCCTGCTGGTCTTTTAACTTGGTGAACCAGTCATCAAAGACTTCAGTGGTATATATTGAGTACATAAGTAGAATGTATCCTATAGGATACATTTATGCAAGAAATAAACTTGATATTTGGGGCTCGAAACGGTGAATTTCGTATAACAACCACTATGTTAAATGGATAGTTGTTTAGTGGGAAAATCAAGTTTTTGAAATTTCAAATTGAAGTTTTTTCGTTCAATTAGTAATTGTAATTTATATTCTATTGAATAACTATTTCATAACTTTTCCTATCATATTTGGCTGCATACGTAGCTACTTCTTGATTAATCTTTTTATGATTTTTATCTAAATATGAAAAGATTATTGAATCCTCATTGTGCCGCTCGTAATTGATGGCGTATTTATATTCTGAATAAGGATAAAGAGTACCTAAGCTATAAGTTTTTTGAGCACTAATATAAGTTACTTTAAGGTCTGTAATTGGATAATCAGTCTGATTTTTAATAAAAATATATCCATCCTTTTCAAATGGCTGGCATCCTATAAGTAGAACTAATGTAAGACAGTAAAATAGGCTATTCTTCATTTTGGTAGTTCTTCAATTGGTCTTATGAGTCGATTAATAACTATAACTTTTGAGGTATCACAGCTATGATCTACTTCAGTTATCCAAGAATAATTATTTTTTTCTAGAGGATAGGATTCTCCGCCTCCATATGCTGCTTTATCACCTAAAAAATAAGTATCCGAATCTACTTTTAGGCTCTTAGTTTCCGTATCCCAATCTAGAGTTTTTGTAGCAAAAATTGGCAGAACTTTAGAGCCATCAGCATGTTCTAGGTATAGGCATTTACCTTCCCTAATAAGCTTAGCCTCACTATAACTTGCATTATCTGCTCCCCCCGTATATTGAATACGTGGAACAACTATATTTGATTCAATTTTTTCTGTAACTGGACTGCAGGCTGCAAGTAAACTTAATAAAATAAATTCTAATCTTTTCATATTAAAGGAATTTTTTGAGAGAGTAATAGAGAAATTAAAGCAAATTATTCCAAAAGGCTCTGATTAAAAATTGATGTGTGCTGAAAAAACAGGAGGTTTTAACTTGGTAAACTAAACACACTCATCAGGAGTTTACCATGAGCAAGAAACACAAGACTTACACCACAGAATTTAAAGCTGAAGCCATCAAATTAATT
>NZ_VPCH01000092.1:0-5553 GCF_013418285.1 Acinetobacter sp. YH12152 | reverse complement strand
CAGCAGGTACAACAGTCAGTGCAGTAGCGACCTTTACTGATGCGGCAGGCAACAGTGCAACAGCGAATGCGAGCCGTCCATATACAGTAGATACCTCTGCACCAGTTGTTGTTGAAAATGCAGTTACGATTGATGTGATTGCAGGTGATGATGTAATTAACAATGCAGAATCGACTGTGACCCAGACTGTGACAGGTACTGTGAATATTCCTGCGGATGCAGCCAGCACTACAGTAAAAGTGACGGTGAATGGTGTAGCGTATGATGCGACAGTTGATGTTACAGCAGGTACATGGACACTGGACGTTGCCGGCAAGGCATTGGCAGCAGGTACAACAGTCAGTGCAGTAGCGACCTTTACTGATGCGGCAGGCAACAGTGCAACAGCGAATGCGAGCCGTCCATATACAGTAGATACCTCTGCACCAGTTGTTGTTGAAAATGCAGTTACTTTCAAAGAAAATGTGGCATCTGGTACAGAAATTTATGATGTTGATAATAATGCTACAGGTAATGATGAAGATGTAAAAATCTATGAGATCACTACTGGTAATGAAGACGGTATTTTTATTATTGATCCTATTACAGGTAAAATTACTATAGCAGAAGGTAAAACGCTGGATTATGAAGCATTACCGAATGATAAGAAATATTACGCATTGGGTATAAAAGCAACAGATGCTGCCGGGAATAGTGATACAGCTGTTATTACGGTGAATGTTGAAAACACCCAAGGCGAAATTACCACTTCAATTAATTCTGATGGATTGATTACAGGTACAACAGAATTTGTTATAGCAGGTTCAAATATTATTACTTTAAAAATTACAGGTCTGAACACGTCAGGAGAATCAATTACTATTACCAGAACTGTCGATTTAAGTTATGTAAATGGAACTGAAACTGGCTCGTATTCTTATCAATTGTTAGAAAGTGATGGGATTGTTGATGGTTCTGCTATCACGGTGGAAGCACATACAATAGATATTGATAATTCTAATATATATGCTTATAACAATTTATCAGGCTATACACCAGATGATCCGAATACACCAGATGTCAATGAATATCAACCGGGATTAGATTTGGTTAAGCCTACTATAGCAATTACCACAGTAGGTAATGATTGGCATGTGGTTTGGAGCGATACTATAGATGCTGATTTTAGTAAATCGACTAAACAACCTTTTACAGTAACGGGTACGAGTACTGGAGTAGAAGCAGGACAAGAAGTCAGTGTTACTTTTGCCAACACGTCTGATGGTCAGGCAATTACAGTGACAGGTATTGTACAGGCCGATGGTATATGGTCTGCTACTGTAACTGCACAACAAGCGGCAAAATTGTTAGATGGTACGGCAACAGCAACTGTACGGGATCATGGGGATAATACAGCAACATCTGAGGTTGCAAGTTATGTGGTAGATGCTCCACTAGCAAATGTGACGCATTATTATGATGATATTGACAGTGTACAAAACACAGTAACAACTTTTGGTGTATTGTCAGATGTTTCCATCTCTAGCAAAGTGACTGTTGCTTGGGATTCCAATGCCGTTATCGTCGAACAGAGTAATGTGGCAACTACATATGGTACATTTAGTATCGATGCAAATGGAAACTGGACTTATAAATTAAGTACTAATTTACAAAGTACGCTTGATTTAACGAAAGCTCCATTAACTGATATTATTTCTGTGACTGATAGTTTAGGAAAAGCGTATGAAGTTAAAGTATCTATTAATGAGAATGGTTATGCCGAAGGCTGGGTTGGCATATCTGCAACGACTGCTTCATTAAGTGCAGAAACTAATATTGCCAGTGATGGAAATACATTTACTATTTATAGTAATGACTCTCTTGGTCGTATAGAGGGAACGGTAGCATCTGGTGTGGAAAAAGTCCGTATCTATATTAATAAACAGGATACTTCCGACAATCCAAGTACTTTGCCGTATCCAAAATATCTGGAAGTGAATGTTGATACTGATGGTCACTGGATCGTTACAGAAGCAGAGTTACAAGCTGTACTAGAACATATCTGGGAGGCGGATCAATTAAATAATGACAATATTTATATTCAGGTGCGCGCTATTGATCCTGTGACAGGCAAAGTTGGAGAGGTATCAACTAAATATACTTTTGTAGTTGATACTATAGCACCTGAAGCGACCAATGTTAGTTATGATGAAACTTCTGGCAAGGTTAGTGCATTGGTGTATGGGGATAGTAGCAGTACCAAACATGCCAATACAGGTGATAAGGTTATTGTGACTTATAAGGATGCAGAGGGTAAAGAACATTTCGCTGGCGAAGGTGTTGTAGGTAATCAGTATGATTCAACTAACTATTTGAATATCAATATTCAATTAGATTCTGATGTGAAAACAGTTGTTGATACAAATACTCAGTTTGTTGTCTATGTTACAGATAGAGCAGGTAACACTGGTACAAGTAATGATAAAACCATTGATCCGACTTTAGTTTTGCCAACACCTGTTGTCGATGGCTATATAGATGACGTAGGTGCAATTAAAGGTACGATTAATGCAAATGGTGTAACTGATGATCAACAAGGTCAGATTACTGGTACGATTAACTTAACAGCAGAGCAGCTGGCACTGGTTGATGAAGTCAGAATTTATTTATATAACAATACCAGTAAATGGATTTCTATTCCTGTTGCAGAGCTAGTATCAACTGGTAATGGCAATTATCGTTGGACGACAAATGTTTCTGATTTATATAAAGTAACCACAACGGGTACACTAGCTCCCGGTGAAGTCACCATTAAAGCGGCGACTTATAATGAAGCGACAGGTGTATTGGGTGGATTCTCTCCTATCTTTAAATTTACAGTTGATGTGACTCCTCCGACCATTGAAATTACATCAGTTGCTGAAGATGAAATTATTTCACAGGCAGAAAAAACAGACGGCTTTACGATTAAAGGGACAACATCTGGTGCCGAAGAAGGTCAGACTGTGACGATAAAGCTTAAAGGAACAAGTTTTACAGGCATCGTTGGTTCAGATGGAACATGGTCAATTTCCCTTACAGCACAACAAACCACTCAACTGAATTTACAGGATGGTCAAAGCTATACTGTTAGCGCAGATGTAAGTGATAAGGCAGGTAATCCAGCAACACCGGCAACGAAAGATGCCGTGGTGAATGCAGCTCCAACAGCTTCTACTACTCCTTTAACAACTAATGAAGATGTGGCTGTTTCTGGAAAAATTACGGGGGTAGATCTTACAGGAGATACATTATCTTATACCGTTAAGGACGGTGCTGGCTCCCAGCATGGTGGTACAGTGGTACTGGATTCTGTAACTGGTAACTTTACTTATACTCCTGCGCCTAACTGGTCTTCAGATTCAGAAACTGATGTTGATAGTTTTGTGGTTGTGGTGAAGGATCAATACGGTAATAGTGTGGAAGTAACACAGAATATTACTGTAACAGCTGTAGCAGATACGCCAACAACGACGGAAACTATGGATTACGATGTTGAGTCATTTTCCATGAATATGTATACGTGGACTGGAATCAAATCAATTGTTATTGATGGTACAACATATAATTTACTTGAACGTCGTGGCAGTGGCGCGACCAATGATACTCTGGTTAAGGCATTGAATTATTTATATGAAAATAGAGCAATCAATGGTGCAACTGTAACGCATGCCGAGTCCTTTGTATCTACTAACTTGCCAACATATAATGCTGTATTTATTACAGGTTATCTATATTTGGAAAAAGGTCAAACTTATCAATATACGGGTAAGGCAGATGATAGTGGCACCATTATTATTGGGGATGAGTCCAGTTATCATGTAAATTGGTCTGGGGTAACCTCGGCAGATGCATCTTTTGTAGCTTCAGAAACAGGTTTTTATACGTTTAAACTGTATTTGCATAATGCAGATGGAGTAGGTAATTATAATTTCCAGCTTAAACATGTTTTAAAAGATGCTGATGGCAATAACATTGGTGAAGAAGCTGTAAAATATTTTAGTGACTATAATCAAATTATTGCAGAGCTGCCTGATTTTATGACCTTAAAACCGTTTAATGACACAGCAAATGAGGATAAATATGGATCAGGGAATGGTTATTATGGTGTAGTTTATGGTTATTCTGGTGCAGAAACAGATCAGATTAGTCTGAATAAGATTGAAGCATCATTAACAGATCGCGATGGTTCAGAAATTCTTTCCATGACTATGACTGGTCTTGCCGCAGGCACTATATTAACTTATTCAACTGTTAATAAAGATGGTACTATTATTTCTGGAAAAACTTCGGTAGCAAATTCTTCTGGTGAAATTATGGTAACAGGAGATACAAATATAGTTGAATTCACTGACATGAAGTTACAATTGCCTGTGGGTGTGACAGTGGATCATACTTATCAGGTGACAATGAATGTCACAGCAACGGAAACGGAAGATAATAGTACTCAAAATTCTACATTTGATTTTTCTGTGGTAGTAACAAATCCAAATAGTACCATCGTTGCGAAAATAGGTGATGATATTATTAGTACAGGGACCACAGGTAACGATACTTTAATCTATAATGTTTTGGCTGCTGCCGATGCCAAAGCAGGTCATGGCATTGATACCTGGACGGATTTTCATTTGGGTAATCCATCAAATGATACAAATGCAGATACCATTAAATTTGCATCAGATTTCTTTAGTGGTTTAACGCAGGCTATTCTGGATACAGATAATGCATCGACGGTTGGTAAATTTATTTCTGTCAATTCTGTAGATGGTAAAACTACGATATCAATTGATCGCAATGGTGATGTTGATGGTACGCCAAGTTATCAAGAGTTATTGGTTTTAAATAATACTAATACGACTTTGCAGGAATTATTAGAAAATAATCAAATCATCATTGGTTAAACCGCTATGGTGATCTAAAAAATTGCTCCATTCATGGGGCAATTTTTATGGGTATAGCAATAAGATTTATAATAAATATAAAGATTGTAAACCTCAGATATTACTTAACCCGAATCGCGGATAAGAAATTGAC
Source organism: Acinetobacter sp. YH12152 (assembly GCF_013418285.1). Taxonomy (NCBI): domain Bacteria; kingdom Pseudomonadati; phylum Pseudomonadota; class Gammaproteobacteria; order Moraxellales; family Moraxellaceae; genus Acinetobacter; species Acinetobacter sp. YH12152. The sequence continues at coordinate 501 of NZ_VPCH01000092.1, read as the reverse complement.
TTGAAAAATATGAGGACTAGAGCCATCAGTTGAGTTACCACACCAAACTCACAACTCTAGTCCTCATGTTTAATAGTACCGAATTATTTTGCGTAATTGATGATTTCTTTCTTAAATTTGAAGCAACTTATTGGCAATTCCTTAAGCAAAGCCATCGTCTCTGAAGCAAAGCTTTACGCGGATCGTGGTTATATCAGCCAGAATTTAAAAAACAGATTAAAAGAACAAGATATTGATTTAATTACTTATCATCGAAAGAACATGCGGTCTGTTCAACTCTGTACATCAGATGCATATCACTTAAAACAACGTAATAAAATAGAAACGTTATTCAGCTTATTGAAAGGTCAATACAATTTGGTGACGAGTAGAGCTATAGCCAAATCCTAAAAACTATAGAACAATAGAGATATGGGATATTCAAAAGATTTTAAAGACAAAGTCATAGAAATTATGATTCGAGATGAAATGTCTGTGCGAAAAGCAGCACAGCATTTTAAC